>CAMBBW010000027.1 GCA_945863425.1 Lishizhenia tianjinensis | reverse complement strand
TGCAGCAGGCATGAAATTAATTATTACTACTGATCATGGAACAGTTAAAGTTGATAACCCCGTTCGAATCGTGGGTGAAAAGAGCACCAATACAAATTTAAGGTACAAAGTAGGCAGGGGATTGTCCTACAATGAAAAACAGGTATTTGTAGTTCGAAATCCGCAAGATGCTTTTTTGCCAAAACAGAAAATGTCAGCTGAATTCGTTTTTGCTGGCGATTCTGATTTCTTCGTATATCCAAATAATTACAACCAATTCGTGAACTATTATCAAAATACCTTTCAACATGGAGGGGTTTCAATGGCTGAAATGTTAATACCATATATTGAGTTGGGGAGTATAAGTAGGTTGGAAAAGAAATAGTATAAATTACAATTACTCGTATTATTCATTTTTAACAAGAGCTGATTATTCCTTGGGATAGTTTATTTAAAATTTAGCATTACTTTTGTACCCAAATTTTAAAAGATGATATACCGTAATAGATTAATTATCAGTGTTTTTTTGCTCTTTTGTAATTCGTTTTTGTTTGAGATAAACGATTTTAGAGCCCAAGGTTTTTCTAACGAAATCCCGCAATTATCCTCAATCACCGAGCTAAATAATAAAAAGAGACTACATATTTCCTTTAACGAATCGCTAACCAAAGAAAAACTTTCTATTTCTCAATTAGAGGAATACAGTTGGGAGGTTTCAGGTGATGAGATCAATAAAACAGGAAAAGGTGAAGGTATTCTAAATTTTGTTTTTCAAAATCCCGGTCAGTACACAGTTTCCTTAATACCATCTAATGTTGTTCATTCAAGTCATGAAGGTTCATGTAATCATGCTTTGGAACCTAAACAATTCGAAGTAATTGTTCTTTCAACGAAATTCGAATTCTTATTTAATCAATCTAGTTTTTCAAATCTATTAAAAGGAGGAGTAGATGTTTCTGGAAATACCATGTCCATACCTGTTATTTTTTCAAGTTATGATAAGAAAGATACCCAGATTGAAGGACTAAAAATGATAACCTCTGGTGTTAACACTTCTATTGAAGGCGTATTAAAAAATCAAAAAGCTACTTTGAGTCAAGGGTTGAACACGTTAATTTTCAACTTAAAGGGAGTTGCCACACCAGAAACTTATATCATGTTCGATTTTTATTATCACGATGATTTAATCGAAACTTACTATTACCCAAATAAAATCAACAAATAAAAAAGAGGATGAAATTGATTTTGAAATTTTCAACACCTGCAAAACTTCTTGTTTTTGTATTGGCAGTATTGTTTAGAATGAGTTCAGCTTATTCTCAATGTGGATTTGAACCAACTTGTAGCAATACGAATTATTTGAATTTTGGTATGGGATCCAATTCCGATAGAAACACAATTGAATATGATAATTTTTGTTCGAGCTACCACTCAACTGTTGTGCGAACGGCAAATGGTACCTACAAAACGTGGGGTGAAGGTTTAGCAAATAATGGTATTGCAAATGTTCTTGCTCCTATTGAAATAAATTCAACCAATTATCCAGCTTTAACAGGTCAAATACTCAAGGCTCACTTAGCAAGTATACGAAGTGGGACAGCTCAAGGAATTGTGCTTACAACAACAGGATTATTTGCCTGGGGTGTTGAAGGGACTATAATTCATCAAAATTTAACTACATCTAATACATTCCA
Source organism: Lishizhenia tianjinensis (assembly GCA_945863425.1). Lineage (GTDB taxonomy): Bacteria > Bacteroidota > Bacteroidia > Flavobacteriales_D > Crocinitomicaceae > UBA952. Next base: position 19,574 of record CAMBBW010000027.1, on the reverse strand, counting down.
AAAAATAACGGTTGGTGTAAATACGCAAGGTTTACCAGCAGGTGTTGCTCCGACAGATGTTAAAATGATTTTTACTACATATAAAACAATGGTAATTACAACATGTAGTGGCGATGTTTGGGTTTTGACGCATCAGGGAGAAAATACTGGGACAGGATTGACGGGCGCATTAAGTGCTGCAAATGCAGTTTTATGGTATAAAGTAACAACATCCGTAGCAGGAAACCCTCCACTTGCCAATGTTGTTGCGGTTAGAGGAAATCAAAATACCATGTTCGCTTTAACGACAACAGGTGAATTGTATACTTGGGGAACCGAAACATATTTAGGAAACAACTCCGCAATTGGATCAAGAAATCGCGCGACTTTAATGACCAATCCAAACGGAAATTCTATAAAAATGATTGGAGTGACGCGCGATCAATCAAATTTAAAACCAGCCTATTATGTCTTAAACACCGATGGGAATTTGTACTCTGTAGGTGGTAATAACTTTAGACAAATTGGAGATTGGTCTGCAACAGATCGACTCAGTTGGGTTCAACCACGGTACACATCTTTAACAGGTCCTGTAATGAATAATATTCGTTGGGTTTCTCCAAATGAACACGACCATGCTTTTGCTGCAGTAAATGTCTTAACGGCAGATTCTACGAATTACAATTGGGGTGAATCCAATGGACTCATGCTCGGAAGAGCAGCGGCAGGTGCAGTAAATCCGGCTATTCCTGATGGAATTACTGCAGCAAATAAAATTTTGGCTGTTGAAACAGGCGGACATACTTCCATGCTCGTAAAAAAGTGTGAAGATTACTTTGGATATGTTGGTCACCGAATAAACGGAAGTATGGGTGATGGGACCGCAAATACAACTAATGAGGCAAGTTATACTTTTGCAACAGCCGTAGTATTTATTTGTGGAGCGACCAGTGTTGATGTTGCTATTTCAGGTACTCCTACTTTAAGTGGTAGTGGGTTATATTGTAATTATTCGTCCATAGATTTAACACCTGATCCATTAGGAGGGACTTATTCCTTGACGGGGCCTGCATCGTTGAATGGAAACATTTTATCATTTACTGGATCTGGAAATACAAACGTAACAGTACAGTATACTATTCCTATTCCAGGTTGTGGAGGGTCCGTAAGTACCCAAATTGATTTTCAAACCGAAGACTGTAATATTGCGCCAACAGCAGTTCATGATGAAGCAACTACGAACCAAGGTGTATCGGTTGTGATATCTGTACCATCGAATGATACGGATTCTGATGGTACAATTAATAATTCTAGTGTTACAATAAATACAAATCCAACCAATGGTACTGTCAGTGTGAATACCTCTACCGGACAAGTTACCTATACTCCGAATTCTGGATTTAATGGAACTGATTCGTTTATTTATCAAATTTGTGACAATGGAACTCCTTTGTTATGCGATACAGCCATAGTAACGATAACTGTTTTACCAAGCGCTCCATTAATAAATGTAGTTGGTTCAACCTGTTCAACAGCTGGAACAGCAACAATAACTAATTACAATGCAACCCAAACCTATACATTTACACCAAGTGGTCCAACCGCAGGTGCCGGAGGTGTAATTACAGGATTGATTCCGGGAACTAACTATACAGTTACAACAACAAATTCAAGTGGATCAACCTCCCCTTCAAGTTCATCGTTTAGCATTGCTGCCCTATTAACTACGCCATCTACACCAACCGTAACGACAACAGCAGCAACGTGTTCAGCAGCAGGAACAGCAACAATTACCAATTACAATACAGGTCAAACCTATACTTTCACACCAAGTGGTCCAACTGCAGGAGCTGGAGGTTCTATTTCCGGTATTACGGCAGGAACAAGTTATACAGTAACAACAACGAACGCTAGCATTTGTACATCGGTTGCAAGTTCATCGTTTAGTATTGCATCTCAATTAACTACTCCATCTGCACCAACAGTAACGACAACAGCAGCAACGTGTTCAGCAGTTGGAACTGCAACAATCTCAAATTACAATGCAGGTCAAACATATACTTTCACACCAAGTGGTCCAACCGCAGGAGCTGGAGGTTCAATTTCAGGAATGACGGCGGGAACTAGTTATACAGTAACTACAGCGAACGCTAGTACTTGTACATCGGTTGCAAGTTCAACGTTTAGTATTGTCGCTCAATTAACTACTCCATCTACACCAACAGTAACGACAACAGCAGCAACATGTTCAGCAGTTGGAACTGCAACAATCTCAAATTACAATGCAGGTCAAACCTATACCTTCTCACCAAGTGGTCCAACGGCAGGAGTTGGAGGTTCTATTTCAGGAATGACAGCAGGAACAAGTTACACAGTAACAACAACGAACGCAAGCACTTGTACATCGGTTGCAAGTTCATCGTTTAGTATATCAGCCCAATTAACAACACCATCTGCACCAACCGTAACTACAGTAGCAGCGACGTGTTCAGCAGCAGGAACAGCTACAATCACAAATTACGATGGTGGATTAACATACGCATTTTCACCTTCTGGCCCAACCGCCGGAGCTGGAGGTGCAATATCAGTAATGACAGCAGGAACTAGTTATACAGTAACTACAACGAACGCTAGTACTTGTACATCGGTTGCAAGTTCAACGTTTAGTATTGCAGCACAATTAACAACACCATCTGCACCAACCGTAACGACAGTAGCAGCGACGTGTTCAGCAGCAGGAACAGCAACTATCTCAAATTACAATGCAGGTCAAACCTATACTTTCACACCAAGTGGTCCAACTGCAGGAGCTGGAGGTTCTATTTCCGGTCTGACGGCAGGAACAAGTTATACAGTAACAACGACTAATGCAAGCACTTGTACATCAGTTGCAAGTTCATCGTTTAGTATTGCAGCTCAATTAACTAGCCCATCTGCACCAACCGTAACTACAATAGCAGCAACGTGTTCAGCAGCAGGAACAGCAACAATCACCAATTATAATGCAGGCCAAACTTATACTTTCACTCCAAGTGGTCCAACGGCAGGAGCTGGAGGTTCTATTTCAGGTCTTACGGCGGGAACAAGTTATACAGTAACAACGACTAATGCAAGCACTTGTACATCAGTTGCAAGTTCATCGTTTAGTATTGCTATTCCATTATGTAATCCTATTGCTAATGATAATTCAGCAAGTACGAACGAAGAACAACCGGTCATAATTATAACTATTCAATCTAATGATACAGATGTCGATGGAAATGTAATAACTTCAACTATTGATTTGGATCCAACAACTCCAGGTCAGCAGACAACAATTACGACTGCAGAAGGAACTTGGGTGTTAAATACAACTACAGGAAACGTTACGTTTACCCCTGTTACAAATTACAATGGAACAGCAACAATAACCTATACAATCGAAGATAACGTAGGTTTAATCTCGAATACGGCAAATATCATCGTTACTGTAATTCCAGTAAATGATGAGCCAGTAGTTGATAATGATTCAAATACGATATCAGAAGATGGTGGTCCAGCAACAGGAGATTTAACGGATGCAGGAGATAGTGATCCTGATGGAACACCATTGACAGTTGATACAACACCAGTGAGTGGACCAAGCAATGGAACAATCACGATAAATTCAGACGGAACATATTCATACACGCCAAATGCAGGCTTCAATGGTCAAGATACAATAATCGTAAGTGTTTGTGATAATGGACTTCCATTACCAGCGATCTGTGTCAATGATACCTTAATAATTACGGTAACGCCAGTAAATGATGAGCCAGTAGTTGATAATGATTCAAATACGATATCAGAAGATGGTGGTCCCGCAACAGGTGATTTAACGGATGCTGGAGATAGTGATCCTGATGGAACACCTTTAACAGTTGATACAACACCAGTGAGTGGACCAAGCAATGGAACCATCACGATAAATTCAGACGGAACATATTCATACACGCCAAATGCAGGATTTAATGGTCAAGATACAATAATCGTAAGTGTTTGTGATAATGGTCTTCCTTTACCAGTAATCTGTGTCAATGATACTTTAATTATTACGGTAACGCCAGTAAATGATGAGCCAGTAGTTGACAATGATTCAAATACGATATCAGAAGATGGTGGTCCAGCAACAGGAGATTTAACGGATGCAGGAGATAGTGATCCTGATGGAACACCATTGACAGTTGATACAACACCTGTGAGTGGACCAAGCAATGGAACAATCACGATAAATTCAGACGGAACATATTCATACACGCCAAATGCAGGATTCAATGGTCAAGATACAATAATCGTAAGTGTTTGTGATAATGGACTTCCATTACCAGTAATCTGTGTGAATGATACCTTAATTATTACAGTAACGCCCGTAAACGATGGGCCAAATGCAACTATCGATATAGCTTCAACAACTGAAAATAATTCAGTGGTAATTTCGATTCTCACGAATGACACGGATAGTGATGGGAATATTGATTCTACATCGGTTATTATAATCGATTCACCTTCAAATGGAACGGTTACTGTTGATCCAATAACAGGGTCTATTACATACACGCCAAATGCAGGATTCACTGGTACAGATACGTTGATCGATCAGGTTTGTGATGATGGGAACCCACTACCTGAAATTTGTGATACTGCTATTGTAATTATTACCGTTTTATCATGTCAAACCGATTTAACCGCTGATTGCGATGGAGATGGAGTTACAAATGGTCAAGAAGTAGATCCTGATGGTGATGGAATTCCTGGGCCAAACGGAACAGACCCGAGCGATCCATGTTCATTTGATATTATAAACCAAGATTTAGGCTCTGTAAGTCAAGCATGGTTGGATGCAGATTGCGACGGAGACGGTGTAACAAATGGTGATGAAGTAGATCCTGATGGTGATGGAATTCCTGGACCAAACGGAACAGACCCAAGCGACCCGTGTTCGTTTGATTTTGCAAACCAAGATTTAGGTTCTGTAAGTCAAGCTTGGTTGGATGCAGATTGTGATGGAGATGGAGCTTCAAACGGTGAAGAAGTTGATCCCGACGGAGACGGAATAGCTGGACCAAACGGAACAGACCCAAGCGACCCGTGTTCATTTGATGTTACAAACCAAGATTTAGGTTCTGTAAGTCAAGCATGGTTAGATGCAGATTGCGATGGAGATGGTGTAACCAACGGCGAAGAAGTTGATCCTGACGGAGATGGAATTGCTGGACCAAACGGAACAGATCCAAGTGACCCATGTTCATTTGATGTTACAAACCAAGATTTAGGTTCTGTAAGTCAAGCATGGTTGGATGCTGATTGCGACGGAGACGGTGTAACGAATGGTCAAGAAGTTATTGATGGTACTGATCCAAACAATCCTTGTTCTTTGGTAGTTGCTAGTCAAACAGAAACTCCAAGTCAAGCATGGTTGGATGCAGATTGTGACGGAGACGGATTAACCAATGGAGTGGAAGTTTCTGGTGGAAGCAATCCATTTGATCCGTGTGACCCTAACTCATGTGATTCGGATATAACCATTCCTCAGGCATTTACTCCTGATGGAGATAATACCAATGATACATTTGTTATTCCTGGCATTGAAAATTATCCTAAAAATAAATTAACGATCTATAATAGATGGGGCAATGAAGTATTTTTTGCTGAAGGTTACAATAACACTTGGAACGGTACAGCTAATAGAGGGATAGTAATCGGAGACGTTCAATTGCCAACAGGAACGTACTACTACATTCTCGATTTGAATGGTGACGGTGAGACTATTTACAAAGGTTATGTTTATTTGAAAAGATAATAAGTGAAATTAGAAGTTATGAAAAATTATACTAAAATACTTGCTTTATTAGTTGTTTCGATAGTATCGTTGCACGCAAAAGCACAACAAGATCCGCAGTTTACTCAGTATTTCGATAACGCTCTTTTTGTAAATCCAGCTTATGCCGGAAGTACTGGCATGTTGAGTGCAACTAGCATTCACAGAGAACAATGGGTAGGTTTTGAAGGCAGACCAAGTTCAACAACATTGAGTTTGCATTCTCCATTGTCTTATGAATCGGTTGGTGTCGGATTAACTGCAGTTCGAGATGTTATTGGGCCATTGTCTCAAACTATGTTCTACGGTGATTTTTCCTATAGCTTGAAATTGACTAAAAAATCAAAATTAGCCTTTGGTTTGAAAGCGGGATTGAATTTGATTAATTCAGAAACATCTTCTTTATCAACCACCCAGGCTGGAGATGTGAATTTGGCAAATAACATGAGAAATAGAGTGAATCCAAACGTTGGTTTTGGAATGTATTACCATTCTCCTCGTTTTTTTGCAGGAATAAGTACTCCGAAATTAATCGAGCAAAGTATTGACGGAACTGCTTCGAATAAAGAAAAACGACACTATTTTGCCATAGTAGGTGCTGTTTTACCAGTGTCTAAGGACTGGAAAATTCGTCCAACATCACAAGTTAAAGCAACAATTGGAGCGCCAATTAGTATTGATATGTCCGTTACAGGTATTTATGGTGATAAAATTTGGATTGGATCAATGTATCGTTTAAATGCGGCTTTTGGCGTTTTTGCTCAATATCAAATAAATCCTCAGTTTAGAATTGGTGTAGCATCTGATTTTTCAACAACGAAAATTAGAAAATACAATTATGGAACATTTGAGGTATTGTTATCTTATGATTTTAGGTATAACAGACAAGGAATTAGATCACCCCGTTATTTTTAATCGTCCCATTACATTATAGTATGAAAAGTTTACTCTTAATTTTTTCGTTTTCCGCAGTTCTTATTTCGTGGTCGCAATCTGGCAAGTTAAAAAAAGCAGATGATTATTATGAAAAACTTTCTTTTAAACTCGCAATTGAGAACTATAAAGATTTGCTTAGCACCGATTTGGCGAGTTCAGAAATGAAAGCTCGTTTGGCGCATTCATTTTACAATGTCAATGATTTATTAAATGCAGAAAAGTTTTATAACGAAGCTTTGAAGTCAGGATCTATTTCAAATAACCATTATTTTTATTTTGCTCAAACATTGAAGCAATTAGGAAAATATGTAGAGAGTGATAAATGGATGAATACATTTTACGAAAAATCGAATACAGATAAAAGAGCTATTTCATTTGCGAATAATCGATCTTATTTAGATAGAATTGAGAAAGAAGGAGTTCATTTTGCGATAACTAATGCTGCTTTTAATTCTAGCGCATCTGATTTTGGGGGATACCAATCCATTAAAAAACAAGAAGTTTATTTTGTTTCTGCAAGACGCAATACCTTGGTTCAAAATAATTGGATGTGGAATGGTAGTGGATTTTTAGATCTTTTTACCATCGATCCAACAGAAAAAGAAGCACCAGATTTGGTATCTAAAGTAACTACTACTTTCCATGAAGGGCCACTTTGTTTTAATAAAGATGAGTCAGTGGTTTATTTTACCAGAAATAACATCGCTAAAGGAAAATCTAGAAGAGATCAAAAAGGAATTCAAAATTTGAAATTGTATTTTGCTAAAGTTGATAAAAACGGAAATTGGTCTGATATCCAAGAATTATCGATTAATTCAAAAGAGTATTCAGTTGGTCATCCTGTACTTTCTTTGGATGGAAAAATGTTGTTTTTTGCTTCAGATATGCCCGGAGGTTTTGGAGGAGCTGATTTATATAGAGCTTCGATAAATACGGACGGAACAGTTGGTACACCCATCAATTTAGGGAAAGATATTAACACAGAGGGACAAGAAATGTTTCCTTGGATAGGTCCTGATGGTTTGTTTTTCTTTTCATCAAATGGACATGTTGGTTTAGGTGGTTTGGATGTTTTTGTGATGACTATGAACGAAAATGGGGTAAGTTTCGATAATTTAACCAATGTTGGTAAACCATTAAATAGTCAGAATGATGATTTTGCAATGACCTTCAACCAAGATGGAAAATCGGGATATTTCTCTTCCAATCGTGCAGATGGTAAAGGCGATGATGACATCTATTCTTTCAACATGGTAAAACCATTTATATTCAAAGTTAAGTTAGTAGTATCTGTTGCGGATAACAAAACAGGCTCATCACTTCCAGGTTCTCTTGTTTACTTGAAAGATCAAGCGGGAAAAATTTTGCAGAAAGCAGTAGTTGATGAAAAAGGGCAATATACATTTGAAATAGAGCCCAATAAAGAGTATGTGATTTCAGCTAGTAAAGATGATTACAAAGAGAATTTAGCGAACATAACAACTAAAAATTTAACAACTTCATCTATCCAAGCACAAGTTAAATTGGATAAAAACGAAGGTTTTTCGTTGTATGGTTTGATTACAGATAACAAAACAAAACAAGCTCTTTCTGAGGTTAAAGTAACAATCGTTGACAAATCATCAGGGAAAGTTGTATTTGATGGTATTACCGCAAATTCTGGAGATTTTGATAAAGTGTTGGGAAATGTTCAAATGAATCAAACGTTGAATTATTCGTTAACACTTAAAAAGGATGGATATTTAACAAAAACTGCTGATTTCTCAAAATTGGTTACAACTCCCGGTGTTATCAATATGAATGAGAAATTGGATGTTTCGCTCACAAAAGTTGAAGTAGGCCTTGACTTAGCAGAATTAATCGATATTAAACCTATTTATTTTGATCGAAATAAATTCACAATTCGCTCTGATGCTTCGATAGAGCTCGATAAAATAGTGAAAGTGATGAATGAATATCCAACAATGGTTATTGAACTAGGATCGCATACAGATTGCCGTGGTACAATACTACAGAATGCTACTTTGTCTGACAATCGTGCTAAAGCATCGGCAGAGTATATCAAGAAAAAAATTACAAATCCTGATCGTATTTATGGAAAAGGTTTTGGTGAATCTAAGCTTAAAAGCGACTGTCCATGCGAGGGGTCAGTTAAATCAACGTGTACGGAAGAACAACATCAGGAAAATAGAAGAACTGAATTTTTGATTATTAAAATCTAAGGTTACTATAAAGTCTTTTATTTGAACATACCTTGCGGCAAAATTTATTTACGTAGTTTTGTTGAAACTAAAATTAGTGTATGAATATTACTGAAAACAGTGTAGTATCATTGAACTACACACTGAAAAATCACGCAACAGGCGAAAAAATTGAAGAAACAAGTTTAGAAAGCCCATTGGTTTTTCTATATGGAGTACAAGCAATGATTCCTGAATTTGAGGAACAAATGGAGGGTAAATTAAAAGGCGACAAGGTAGAGTTTTCCATAAAAGCTGAAAATGCATATGGAACATTCGAGGATGAACAAATTGCGATGATTCCAGCAAATATTTTCCATGGTGAAGATGGTAAAGTGGATTCAGAATTTTTCTTTATAGGAGCAACGGTTCCCATGTCAGATAATGAAGGGAATCATTTACGAGGTAAAATCTTAGAAATCGACGACGAAAATATAAAAATGGATTTTAACCATCCACTTGCTGGTACTGACTTGCATTTTTCTGTCGAAGTATTGGATGTTCGTGAAGCTACTCAGGAAGAATTAGATCATGGTCACGTTCATGGTGAGCATGGTCATCAACATTAATTGATCTCAGCGTTATGTCCGTTAACTCAATTGAAAAGCATTTTCAGGAAGCGGCCAAAGTGCTTCAGGAATTTAATCAGCAATCTAATTTCTTAAAAATTGAATCTGCAGGTAAAATGCTTGTGGATTCGATAAGAAATGGCGGAAAGATTATCAGTTGCGGTAATGGTGGCTCCATGTGCGATGCTATGCATTTTGCTGAAGAATTAACAGGTCGATACCGAGAAAACCGTGCTGCCCTTCCTGCTATTTCGATTTCAGATTCGAGTTACATTTCATGTGTATCAAATGATTTTGGCTATTCTTACGTGTTTTCTCGGTTTGTTGAAGCCTTTGGTAAACCGGGAGATGTTCTTCTGGCTATTTCAACTTCCGGAAATTCTGAAAATGTATTAAATGCAATTAGTTCAGCAAAGGAAAAAGGAATGCTTGTTATTGGTTTAACAGGTAAAGACGGAGGTGAAATGGCTTCGATTTGCGACATAGAAATTCGTGCACCGCATAGCCAATATGCCGATCGAGCTCAAGAAATTCATATAAAAATTATCCACAGCTTAATTGATTATATCGAGATCAATTTAACCAATTAACTCATTATGGCTAAGAAAAAAAAAACGATTGAGACTCCCAATGATTCTTTGGATAAAAATCGTCAAATTATATTGAATTTACTAGCAAGTAAGTCAGCATTAAAACAAGATGTTGCTGATGATTCAGAAAAAATGTTTGAGAAATTCAAGGGATACATTAAAGGAGAATTAGATGCTCTTCGGCCATCAATAACGGATGAGCGTATTCGATTAAGTTATGAAGATCGCGGGAAATTTGAAATCCTCGTTTTTATCGGTAGCGATATGTTGGTTTTCCATTTACACACCAATATTTTTAAATTACCGGGAACAAATCCACTTTGGGGGACTAAATACTTTTCAAGTAATGAAAATAACGGCTATTTTGCGGTTATTCATGTTTATAATTTTTTAGCCGAATCCTATTTAAGAAATCGATTTGAAGATAGGGGAAATTTAATTGCCCGCATACTTTTAAATCATGAAGACCATTTTATGGTGGAAGGAAAAGGTCAGTTAGGCGTATTGTTTCAGGACCCTGAAAACACAATAATGAATGATAATTATATGAAATTAATCGTTCAATTATCCTTTGCTTTTGCTTTGCAATTCGACCTATACATTCCTCCTTATGAGTTCCTCGAAGAAATAACCATTGCTCAAGTTCAAGAGATTAGTGATAGCCTTAAATTACAAACAGGTAAAAGATTAGGGTTTAAAAGGCAATTGGAAGATATTGACAATTTACGAGATTAGTAGTTTTTTTCGAAAAATTAGCGTTCAGTATTTGCGAGAATAGAAAAAACCCGTATATTTGCAATCCCAAATTTTTGGGATGTTATAGTTGGCCCATTCGTCTAGTGGTTAGGACGCCAGGTTTTCATCCTGGTAACAGGAGTTCGATTCTCCTATGGGCTACCAATTTTTTTTGGCCCATTCGTCTAGTGGTTAGGACGCCAGGTTTTCATCCTGGTAACAGGAGTTCGATTCTCCTATGGGCTACTGTAGAAATGTTAAATACAATTTTTTAAAAATGGCAAACCATAAATCCGCTCTTAAAAGAATTCGTTCGAATGAAGCTAAAAGACTGATTAATAAATATCAGCACAAATCAGCACGTAACGCTGTTCGTAAATTAAGAAGTTTGAAAGATAAAAAAGAAGCTGAAACATTATTTACTACCGTTGCAGGTATGTTAGATAAATTAGCTAAGAAAAATATTATCCATAAAAACAAAGCTGGAAACCTTAAATCTGGTCTTCAGGTACATATTAACGGACTTTAATCTTCGTTATTCATAAAGTATAGGGGCTTTCGAGCCCCTTTTTTTGTTATGTTTGTTTTATGAACGTAGTTGTCAGCAGATTTAGAAAGAAAAAAGTTCATGTGAGAAGTTTCTCAACGGTAGTATTTATCTTTTTTTTTGCTCAATTTTACAAGTCACAATCGGTTCTTGATCTTTATTCTAATTGGGATACGCTCAAAGCAGGTTTTAAAGGCTCTGGTGAATTAAATAAAGTGGATTTGCTTCCGCCATTCGCAATGAGTTCTTTCAGTTTTACTACCAATTCACAGTTTCTATTTTCCCCTTTTCAATTCGTTAATTCAGGGGCTCGGTTCACCGGTTTTAATCAGACGCGCCCAATGAGATATACCTCATTACCTCATGTTTCTTTCGCCTATGCTTTTGGATCCTCCGGTTTTCAATTTGCCAAAGTTCAATATTCACAAGCTTTTACCAAAGGATTAGTCCTTAATTTAGATTTTTCAAACAATCAATCCGCTGGAATTCTCAGAAATAGTGGTTATCAGGACCGAGATGTATTACTTCGAATAAGTAAAAAAACGAAAATGGTTCATAGCCTATTTTCTGCCCAATTCGAAAATCGCACCCTTGAATGGAACGGTGGAATTACAAACGATTCTCTGCCATTAGATTTTGGTCTTGACTTAATTCCTGTGTTAAAATTGGATGCCAAGTCGGTTAATAAAGAGGTGAAAATCCGCTTATTGAATAAACTAGCTTTAAAAAAAGATTCTCTTCAGGATTTTGGCTTGTATTTTTCAAATGCATTCCTTTCGCAAAATCGTGTTTATACAGAAACAGGGAATTTGACTTCAATGTATTCAATGATTAATTTTGATAGCACGGATACGAGGGATCACCTCCAAATTAGTACAGTAGAAAATGAATTGGGTACTTATTGGAATAGGGGAAATTGGAATGCCAATGTTGGCGTCAATCAACGTTTTTGGAATTTCCGAAATAACCAATTCTATCGAGACACCTTGGAAATTAGTTTTGTGGAAGCCATTGGATTCAAATCAAAATTGATTGCCATCCATCAAGTTTTTGATTACTTTATTCTTGGTAAATCTTCTAGTTGGAGTAACAAGATAAATGCTAAATTGGATGTGGCTCGTTGGACTTTTGGGGCAAATTGGTCTATTGAAAACACCTTGCCAGAGCTAATCCAAAGACATTATTCAGCCAATAACTTATATTATCAATTACAACAATACCAGCTTCAATTTAAAAACACGATTGGATTTTCTACAAAATATCGTGTCGGTAAACAAACGCTTGGATTCAAGGCTGATTATCTTCTTTTCAAAAACCCGTATTTTTTTGATGGACAAATTTGGAGAAATGACCTTTATTCCTTGATTCAGTTAATTAAATTGGATTGTACCATCGATTTCAATTGGAAAGGATTTACATTTACTCCTGTTTATTCGTTGTTGATACAGCCCACAAATTTAATGTTGTATCCGACACACATGCTGAAAGCTAGAATCGGATTAAAGGGGGGCGTTTTTAAGAATAAAAAATTGAATTCTTTCATAGGCATAGAGCCTCAATGGATTGGAAACTATCGAAGAATGAGTATGCTTCCTGTTTTGGATGTTTTTCTGGTTAATCAATTGACGAACAAACAACCCGGTTTTTTTGATCTTGCATTCTATACGGGTTTTGAAGTGAAGGGATTTCGCTTTTTTGCAAGAGCCGAAAATATTGGTTATTTTTGGAATAACCACATGATTCAAACCGTGAAAGGATATCCAATTCCTCCCATGCAAATTCGACTCGGTATTACTTGGGATTTTTGGAACTAATTAATATAATTAAGATGTTATTGATTCGATTATTTCTTTTTTGTTTACTCTTGATACAATCTTCGAACCTTGTCGCAGGAAAATTATCCATTGAAGGTAAATTCCAAGGAAAAAATGTGTTTATTTCAAATCCGAATGATGGAAGTGGATTTGGATTTTGTATCACTAAAATCTACGTAAACGGAGACATAATGCCTGTTTCCTTAAACTCAACTTCGGTTACAGTAAATTTAACAGCCCTTAAAATGACAATTGGTGAACCCGTTTTTTTGGTCATTCACCACGGAGATGATTGTGTCCCGAAAATTTTAAATCCGGAAGTGTTATTGCCAAAAAGCACATTTGTAGTAAAAACTATTACTGCCACAAATAGTGGTGACTTGAGTTGGACAACGACTGGGGAATTAGGTAAATTGAATTACATTATCGAACAGTATAAGTGGGATAAATGGGTAATAGTCGGTGAAACACAAGGTGAAGGAGATGTTAGTTTGAATTCCTATTCCTTTAAATTGACACCCCACTCAGGGAAAAATGAGGTGCGCGTTTCGCAAATAGACAACACCTTAACTAAACGTTCTTCTAAATCAGTTTATTTTATCTCTTCCATTGGAAAAGTCACGAAAAGCCCAACTAAAGTCAAAGATTTTATTACAATGAAATCCAATGGAGTGGAGGTTGAAACCTATTACGAGGTGTTCGATGCTTATGGTAACATATTAAAAAGTGGAAAGGGTTCTAAAATTGATTGCAGAAAATTTCTTAATGGGTTGTATTATTTGAATTTCGATAATGTGACCGAAAAATTTATAAAAAACTAGTATGTTTCGGAAAATTGAACATTTGGGAATTGCAGTAGAGAATATCGAAAAATCGCTGGCGGTATATGAATCGCTTATTGGTGAAACTTCCTATAAGACGGAAATAGTTGAGACTGAATTTGTGAAAACAGCATTTATTCGCGTGGGAGAAAGTAAAATAGAATTGCTTGAAGCAACCGACTCAACTAGTCCAATTGCAAAATTTTTGGAGAAAAAAGGAAAGGGATTTCATCATGTCGCTTTTGAAGTTGATGATATTGAACAAGAAATTTTGCGATTGCAAAAACTAGGATTTGAACTCATTCATCAATCTCCAAAATCAGGTGCAGATAACAAGTTAATCGCTTTTTTACATCCGAAATCTACTGAAGGCTTATTGGTTGAAATTTGTCAAGAAAAATGAATTTAATTTCTTAATAAGCCATGTTATTATTGAATAAAAGTAAAATCCTTGTTTATATAAATGTAAATATTTGTACATCATTTTATAATATTATTTACTGCATTATTTTTTCAGTTGCATTTTAATATGACCAATAAGTACAAAATAAATAAATAAATTGTAAAATTTTATTAATTCATTTGGGTTATAAATTTAATTCGTTTATTTTACAGAATAACATATTAAAAGGTTATTTTTATTCACACCAAATTTTTGAATTTTGTCACATGCAGCACAAAGGAGAAATTTTAGAAAAAGCGGTTAGGGAGAGTGGGATACCACTTACCAAACTAACCAAAAAACTAAGTAGAAGTCGTAGATGGATCTACAACGCTTTCGAAAACCCTAACTTATCCATTGATTACATTTTGGAAATCGGTAAGATTATCCATCATGACTTTTCGGAGGATATTGTGGAATTAAAGCGTTATAGAAATTTTGCGGCAATTACGAATCTGGAGGAATCTGGTTCAATTACTGGAGATACTCAATCAGTTGATTATTGGAAAAACAAGTATTTACGTATGTTGGAGAAATACAACGAACTACTTGAAGCGAAAATAGCGAAATAACAACTGTTAACTCTACTATTAAAAGGAAGCATAGCTTCCTTTTTTTGTTTATTATAATTGGATTAACCTATCCTTTGGTTATCTTTGCACTCATTTCAAAATAATATTCATGATACATATTACTCTACCTGATGGTTCTGTTAAACAGTTTGAAAGCGCTTTATCATCGATGGATGTGGCGAAAAGTATTTCTGAAGGATTAGCAAGAAATGTGCTCGCTGCAAAAGTGAATGGTGAAGTAATCGATGCTAATCGGATGCTAACCGAGGATTGTTCCTTACAGTTGATAACGTGGAATGACCAAGAAGGAAAATCAACCTTGTGGCATTCATCCGCGCATTTAATGGCTGAAGCATTGGAGTTTTTCTTTCCTGGAATTAAATTGGCTATTGGTCCGCCCGTTGCAAATGGATTCTATTACGATATTGATTTTGAAAATCATTCCATCAGCGAAAAAGATTTAGAAAAAATCGAGGCCAAAATGAAAGAATTGGCAAAACAGAAATTACAATTCATTCGTAAAGAGGTATCCAAAAAAGAAGCGATTGCCTATTTCGAAGAAAAAGGAGATCCATACAAGTTAGAATTGCTTTCTGAATTGGAGGATGGAACAATCACGTTTTATACACAAGGAAATTTTACTGATTTATGTCGTGGCCCTCATATTCCAGATACCGGATTTATTAAGGCTGTTAAATTAACTGCTATCGCCGGAGCTTACTGGAGAGGCGATGAGAAAAACAAGCAACTTACTCGTATTTATGGAATTACTTTTCCAAAACAATCCGAACTGGAAGATTACTTAGTGAAGGTGGAGGAGGCTAAACGACGTGATCACCGTAAATTAGGGAAAGAATTAGAATTATTTACCTTTTCTCAAAAGGTGGGACAAGGATTGCCGTTGTGGCTTCCAAAAGGTGCTGCTTTGCGCGAGCGCTTAGAAAACTTCTTGAAAAAAGCACAGAAAAAAGCAGGATATCAACAAGTTATTACTCCGCATATTGGGAATAAGGAATTGTATGTTTGTTCTGGGCATTATGAAAAATACGGAGCAGATTCATTTCAACCGATAAAAACTCCGGATCCAAATGAAGAGTTTTATTTGAAACCAATGAATTGTCCGCATCATTGCGAGATTTTTAAGTCGAAACCCCGGTCCTATAAGGAGCTTCCTACTCGATTTGCCGAATTTGGAACGGTTTATCGCTACGAGCAATCCGGAGAATTACATGGGCTCACTCGCGTTCGAGGTTTTACGCAAGATGATGCGCATATTTTTTGTACACAAGAACAGGTAAAAGAAGAGTTTAAAAACGTAATTGATATTGTGTTATACGTATTAAAAACGTTGGATTTCCAAAATTTCAAAGCACAAATTTCGCTTCGACATAAAGAAGATCGTTCGAAATATATCGGATCAGAGGAAAATTGGGTGAAAGCTGAGCAGGCAATTATTGAAGCCGCTGCGGAGAAAAATCTTTCAACTGTCGTTGCCTATGGAGAGGCTGCTTTTTATGGGCCGAAATTAGATTTCATGGTGCAAGATGCCATAGGTCGTGAATGGCAATTAGGAACAATTCAAGTAGATTATAATTTACCCGAGCGTTTTGAGTTAGAGTATGTAGGTGCGGATAATCAAAAGCACAGACCAGTAATGATTCACCGTGCGCCATTTGGTTCAATGGAACGTTTTGTGGCGGTTTTATTGGAACATTGTGCAGGCGATTTCCCACTTTGGCTTTCTTCTGAACAATTTGCGATTTTACCAATTTCTGAGAAATTCAACGATTACGCTGAAAAACTTTCTGAATTGCTAAATATTTCCGATATTCGCGGATTCGTAGACGATCGTAATGAGAAAATTGGCAAAAAGATCAGGGATGCTGAGATAGCAAAGGTTCCTTTTATGTTGATTGTGGGAGAGAAAGAGGTGGAGTTAAATCAAGTTTCGGTGCGTCAACGTGGTGAGGGTGATAAAGGATCAATGACAGCGGAAGCGTTTGCGATTTTGGTGCAGCAGGCAATAGAAAAAGAATTAGCGTAACAGTTTAAATTTGAATGAGAAATAACAACAGAAAACCTTTTGTAAAAAGAGAAGAAGAAGCACTTCACAAGATTAATGATAAAATTACTGCTTCTGAAATTCGTTTAGTTCAGGATGGTGAAGAACCCCAAATTTTGTCTATTCGTGATGCGATTGCTATGGCGGAAGAACAAGAATTGGATCTTGTTGAAATTGCTGCTACATCGGTTCCGCCGGTTTGTCGTATTATGGATTATAAGAAATTCTTATACAACCAAAAACGGAAGCAAAAAGAACTAAAAGCAAAGCAAAGCAAGGTTGTTGTGAAAGAAATTCGTTTTGGTCCTAACACAGATGATCACGATTTTAATTTCAAATTGGCGCATGCACGCAAATTCCTGGAGGAAGGTAGTAAAGTTAAAGCATACGTATTTTTCCGAGGTAGAACGATTGTGTTTAAAGATAGAGGAGAGATATTGTTATTGAAGTTCGCGCAAGAACTTGCCGACGTGGGTGCTGTTGAACAATTACCGAAATTGGAAGGGAAGAAAATGATTATCATGATCAACCCTAAAAAGAAATAAGAGTATTATAAAGAAGCTATATAGAGAGTAAATCTAAAAATTGACGGAAATGCCAAAAATGAAAACCAAATCCAGTGCGAAAAAACGCTTTACTATCACTGGTACTGGTAAGATCAAGCGTAAACACGCGTTCAAAAGCCACATTCTAACGAAAAAGGCTACAAAACGTAAAAGAAACTTGACTCACGCCGGTTTAGTTCATGGAGCTGATATCTCCAATGTGAAATTGCAACTTTGCATGAGGTAAATTGCAGTTGGTTTAAATTGTTTAACCCGATAATGAGTACCTAAGATTCGCCCGGCGAACACTCCTTGTCAAAAAACTTAAAAATTATGCCTAGATCAGTAAATCACGTAGCATCAAGAGCTAAGAGAAAAAACTTGATGAAACTTGCCAAAGGGTACTTTGGTAGAAGAAAAAATGTCTGGACCGTTGCTAAAAATGCAATTGAGAAAGGACTTGGTTATGCGTACGTAGGACGTAAACAAAAGAAACGCAATTTCCGTTCGTTATGGATTACTCGTATTAATGCGGGTGCTCGTTTACACGGAATGAGCTATTCTCAGTTTATGGGTGCAGTGCACAAAGCTGGAATTGAATTGAACCGCAAAGCGCTAGCAGATTTGGCTTTAAACCATCCTGACGCGTTTAAAGCAGTTATTGAAGCAGTAAAATAGTATAATTACACTCTATATCGCATGGAAGCCGTTCATTTTGAACGGCTTTTTTTATACTTTTGATTTATGGCTTTAATTAAATCATGTAACGGAAACACACCACAATTTGGCGCAGATTGTTGGTTGGCTGAAAATGCCACAGTAGTGGGCGATGTTATCACGGGTGACGAATGTTCCATTTGGTTTAATGCCGTAGTACGTGGCGATGTGAATTCGATACGCATGGGCAATCGGGTAAATATACAAGATGGCGCGGTATTGCATTGCACCTATCAAAAAACGAAGGTTAATTTGGGTGATAATGTTTCGGTTGGGCATAATGCGATTGTTCATGGCTGCACGGTTGAAGACAACGTGTTGATAGGCATGGGAGCCATTGTAATGGATAATTGCCACATCGAGTCCAATTGTATCATTGCAGCAGGTGCTGTGCTCACAGAAAACACGCGTGTTGAATCGTGGAGTATTTATGCCGGCGTTCCTGCCAAAAAAGTGAAAACCCTTTCTCCTGAATTATTTACCGGCGAAGTGCAGCGCATAGCCAACAATTACAAAATGTATGCGGGCTGGTTTAAGGAGTGAGTGATTTTAATACAAAAATCCAAACAACCACAAGGGAATAGTTTTACTAGAACCTATTTCCAAGTTATCTGCAGCTATATAGCTGTTAGGTATGTCTTTAATCTCATGCCTACCGGCAGACAGGTGTTTTTTGGTTTTGTTCTTACCGCCAATTTCAAAGGTGTATTCATCATTCACTAAGAAATCTGCATGCTGTGAGGCACTAACTTTGTGCACGTTGGCTACTTGGTTGTAGAAAAAACTTTCGCGCACGGTTCCATCCAAAATTGTGTTTTTGCCAATGGCATACATCAAGTTTGGGTGATGCAAATATACTTTTTCAGGCTTGGCTAAAATGGCTTCGCTGGAAGATTTACTTTGTAACAAATTAAACAATTTAGCATCCTCCAAATACGTGAGATAAAGCATGATGGTGTTGCGTGAAACCTCCAAGTCCCCAGACAGTTTGGATACATTGGGTTGGTAGGGGAGCGCATGGGAAACGAGGTACACCAACTTTTTTAATTTGTGAATGTATTTCACTTCCACATTTCGCATATACGGTAAATCTGTTTCGAGCATCAAGGTGATGGTGTTCAATAATTTCTGCGAATAAGTCTTCGTGCTTTCCAAGAAGAATGGATAAT
>CAMBBW010000026.1 GCA_945863425.1 Lishizhenia tianjinensis | reverse complement strand
TAATTTTCAACAATTGCGAACCTTCTCAGCTTATCTTTTCCCACAGTAAATCAATTAAAAAACCATTTTGAATAACATTTCTGAAAGCTCTCTAACCGCTTGATCAATAGCTTGTTTTAATATGTTCGTTTTGTCATCAATTGCTTTTAGTCGAATCATGCCACCATCCATGCCATATTCAAAATACAAATAATCAATTTTTTCGATAAATTTATATTCCTCATCTGCGTCAAAATCTTCCATTTGCATACCATTCAAATAAACAAAACCGCTTATTGGTTTCATTCCAAAATTCGCACATCCTTCAGGAACTTTGATTGATCCGGTTGAAGATTTAAATTTTTCAGAAGTATAAAATAAGGCATGAGAATCAAAAACCTCTTTTTGCAAAAGACTAATACCAGGTATTCCTAATTTGTCAATTTGACTTTTCCCTTGATTACCAAACCCAACGAGCACATTCACACTAGGAGTAATCCCTCCCTCATCCATTAATTCCTCGAAAACTACCGCGCCAAATTGACCATTGAAAACAGTACCGAGCAAATCAACGGAAGATGAATCGGAAGAAACTAACTCATTGGAAGCCTGGATTAATTCATCCTGCAAGCCAAAATCAGTAATCAACGATTTTAATCTATTAAAGTCCATATTAAGTAATAACCCAATGCGAGGGTCTCCTGATCCCAAATTTTTCAACACATTAGTAGCCGGAGTTTGATTCAGAGGAATTCGCTGTGCTAAAGCAGTTGAAAAATAATTTTTAGACTGCAGTATCAACTCACCCGCATTAAAATTCAGTGTATTTAACACATAAGAATCTTTCACCAATTTAGATATGATTGCTTTTTTATCAGCGGTTAATTTTTGTAAATCGGTATTTGAAGTTCCATACAATGATTCCAAATTAATACCGGCAACAACATCCGATTTAGTATGAATCATTTCGGAAATTTTATCCGTTTTCATTTCCTCGTTTGACTGTTTAATAATCGATGAAAGTAGTCCCTTAAAATCTTTGTACTTTGGTTTGTAAACTCCTATCAATAAAGAATTCTTCACAGACATTCCAAAATCTCCTTGATGATAATAATTCAGCTCTTCCTCTTTTTGCATTTCAAACCCGAGAGACTTAAGTTTACCAACAACAGAATCTTGGTTTTTAGCTTCTGCAAACATATAAACTGCGGCAGGAACTCCATTTCTATCCAAAGGCCCTTCCAACGCATAATAAACTGGTTTATCTAAATTAATTGTATTCTTAAAAGATTCAATTTGAGAACCAATAATCTGACCGTATTTTGGAATAGAAGAATATTCTGCCTTGGTTAAAATTTCTTTCACATTCATGGATCCAAAAGCAACAATCTTCTTGTTTGATTGCACATAAGATGTAAACAAATCCTCTATTGGTTTTTCATCCTTCTTACCACAAGAAGCGACCAAAAAAAGAACTAAAATCCCGCATATAAATGACCTCATAAAAAGTGATGTATTAAAATAAAATCAAATGTAAAACAAAAGTTTCAAATAGTTGATTGAATTCATTTTCTTCTTTTAATTTTGTGGATGCATCAGGTTGAACCATATTTCAATTGGCGTGGTTATTACGTCGCTTCAGAAGATACTTTATCTCCTTTTTATGGGAATGAATACAGTGAGTTCGAATTCAGTCATGCCATATACAATTACTACATTCATCCCCAATGGGATTCATTTGGTTCGTCCACGCTTTTTTTGAAAGTTCTTTATACAGATTATGATGAAGGTTATGCCATTATTGAGCTGATTGGCGAATGGAACGATGCTATTGAAAATGACATTATGCGACTCAAAAGAGAAATTATTGAGCGTATGATTGAAGCAGGAATCCAACAATTCATTTTGATTGGAGAAAATGTATTAAATTTTCACTATTCAGATGACTGTTATTATGAAGAATGGTTTGATGAAATTGAAGAGGGTTGGATTGCCATGGTTAATTTTCATGAACATGTACTAAAGGAATTCCAGCAAATACATATCGATCATTATATTAATATGGGAGGGGAATTGGATGATATCGAATGGAGAACTTTTCAACCCACTCATTTTTTTAAAAAAGTGAGCGATTTAATTACTAAAAGGTTAGGATAAAAAATGGTGAAACACCCACTCGTACAAAAGTATATAGAGCACAACGCTTTCGGAAGATTGCTAGGAATGGAATTTGAAATTCAAGAACCCGGAGTATGTATTTATTCTTGTTCTATTTCTGAAGAATTAACCGCTACTCCTCGCGCAGCTCACGGCGGTTTTGTTGCTTCAATTTTGGACGCGGCCATGGGTGTTGGTGCTTTGTCTTTAGTTTGCTCAAACGGACAAGTTGTTTCTACTCTTGAAATTAAGGTAAGTTTCCTTCAACCAGCACTCAAAAACTCAACCGTTTATTGTACTTCCAAGTGTCTAAAAAAAGGAGCAAGCATTCTTTTTATGGAGGCAGAACTAGTAAATGACCAAAATGAAATAGTAGCAATTGGAAGTGGCACCTTCAAAAGCTATAGCGCCGAAAAAGCAGGGTATTAGTGTCAAAATTACACTAATTAAATATACTATTTTTTTTATCAAATATCATTGGTTTTTTGTCAACAAAAAAAGTTAAAACTGTTCGTAACTATTCCTTAATTTTCAATTGAAAACAGCCTTGAAATTGTAATTTTGTCGGCAAATATTAAGTAACCTAACGAGACTACCATGGAGAAAATTGGGAAATTTGGGAAACATTCAGATCTTGGAACCACAATTGGTTTAGACAATCTAGCAACTGAATATTGGAATTTAACACCTGCAGAACTTATTGAAGATAGCATAATCCTTGGAGAAGGCGTGCTTACTGATACTGGTTCACTCGCTATTGATACAGGTAAATTTACAGGTCGGTCACCAAAAGATCGATTCATCGTAAAAGATTCCAAAACAGAAAATGCTGTTTGGTGGGGAGATATTAATATTGCTTTTAGCCCTGAACAATTTGACGCATTGTATGCGAAAATGAAGGTTTATATTGGAGACTCAGACATGTATGTTCGAGATTCATTTGCATGCGCTGATGAAACCTTTCAAATGAATATTCGCGTCATTACTGAACAACCGTGGTCAAATCTATTTGCTTACAATATGTTCTTGAGACCAACTGATGCTGAGGTTGAAAACTTCAATCCTGAATGGCATATTCTATGTGTCCCAAGTTTTGAGGCAGATCCTGAGGTGGATGGAACGCGTCAAAGCAATTTTGCGATTTTGAATTTCACAAAAAAAATGATTCTCATTGGTGGTACTGGTTATACGGGTGAAATTAAAAAAGGGATTTTCTCTGTATTAAATTTCATCTTACCTCATGAAAAAAATGTTCTATCCATGCATTGCTCGGCAAATGTTGGTGCAGATGGAGACACTGCAATCTTTTTTGGCTTATCCGGAACGGGAAAAACAACATTATCTTCGGATCCAAATAGAAGATTGATTGGAGATGACGAGCACGGATGGAGCAATGATACTGTTTTTAATTTTGAGGGTGGATGCTATGCTAAAACGATCGATTTATCCAGGGAGAAAGAACCACAAATTTATGATGCTATAAAATTCGGATCGTTATTAGAAAATATTGGATTCATTGAAGAAACTTCAACTCCAGATTATAGCGATGGATCAATTACTGAAAACACGAGAGTTTCCTACCCAATTCATCACATTGAAAACATCATGGTTCCCTCTAAGGCAGGAGCACCCAAGAATATTTTCTTCTTAACTGCAGATGCTTTTGGTGTTTTACCTCCAATTTCCAAACTCACCAATGAACAAGCGATGTATCATTTCATGTCCGGATATACGGCAAAAGTTGCTGGAACAGAGGTTGGCATTACAGAGCCAACAACTACATTTTCAGCTGGATTTGGAGCCGCATTTTTACCATTGCATCCTGCCCAATATGCTAAATTATTAGGCGAAAAACTAAACGGGACAGCTATTAATGTTTGGTTAATAAATACAGGGTGGTCAGGTGGATCATATGGTGTTGGACAACGCATGAAATTGTCCTACACGCGCGCAATGATCACTGCGGCATTAACCGGAAAATTAACTGATGTTTCTTTTGAAAAATTACCCGTTTTCGAATTAGCATACCCTATTGTTTGTGAAGGAGTACCAAGCGATTTATTGAATCCAAGAAATACATGGTCCGACAAATCAGCGTATGATGAAACAGCCGCCAGTTTAGCCGCTAAATTTGTTAAAAACTTTGAGAAATTCGCAGCAGAAACAAGTGCAGAAATTCTTGCGGCAGCTCCGAAAGTACTGGTTTAATCAAAGATAAATTTCATATAAAACCACTTTTCGGAGTGGTTTTTTTTGATGTATGTTTTTTACTGTAACAAATCAATAGTAAAGTGTTTAAGCTTTATGAAAAGATGTAATTACCGATTTTTCATGATAACACTTTTTTTAAGTGCTTCTCATTCAGCTTTAAATGCACAATACTACGTGCGCAACAAACAAAATATAGGACTTGCAGTTGGCTTCTCGTCAAGTTTAACAGAAAATCAAAAAAACTTTTCAGTTGGCTTAAGCTCTCAAATAAATCGTTATATGATACCAGAAATCAATTACCGAAACTCAACCAATTTTGATAATCGCATTGCAGCTGAGTTAGGTTCTAACCTTCATTTTATCTCACCTGGTCTTCAATTTAAAAAAAGAATCATATCCACTCCAGGCCGAAAAGTGAGAGGCATCTGCGTCAAAGAATTTCTTGAATTAGCTATTACCCCAGAGTATCATTTTTTACTCAATCCTAACACTGCTAACCAAAATAATCGTAATGCTTTTGCATTAAGAGGAAGTCTCATTATTTTTCGCTACAAATCAGGCTCTTCTAGAGGAAGAAAAGCCTGGAGTTACAAAATGGAGGGATATTATAGGCAAGGATTTGGTTCGCAGACCTACATCAAAAAAGAGCTTGGAATACAATGTCGAATTACTCGATTCAAGATCCAAAATTTTTTAAACTAATTTCACTTTAAATTAGTCTGTTTAGTTAGCTAGTCGCAATATCTCACTGAATTTCAGACACTTTTCAGTATACAGCCCACCTAGATTCCAAAAAACACCCTTGTTTTTCACAAAAATTATTTTATCTTTAACGAGCTAAACTAAATTTATATGAAAAAATTATTATTTGCCTTAATTTTCTTTACGGTATCGTCAGGTTATTTTTCTCAATGTACAACAACTGATGCGACCTCATGTGTTTGTGAGGATGGTTCGTTAAATTGCCTGTTATTTCCGGATATAACTGCTTCCTGGAAAGGAATTGCAAATGGCGGCTGGACAGAGTACCCTCAATCTGGCGCAGGAACTAACTATACTGGGCAGGGTCCAGACAATGGTAGATTGCGTGTCACAGGTTCTACACCAAATATCGGACATGGATCATTTACTGTCAGAGGACAAGACGCGAATGGAAATCGAGCTTTTATTTGTGGTACAGATACCATTTTAAATGTTTCTGCCACTGGAAATTTCACTTGTCCAAACGGAATACCTAATCCAAAACAGATGTTGATTCAGCGAATTTATAAAAAAGATGGAAATGTTATGAGCTATGTGGATCAATGGACAGGAAGCATGACGTATCACCCGGTTCATGGACACAATCATGTGGATGACTGGGCGGTTATGACTTTACGAATCCCAACAGCAGACCCAAACCCATTGAGTTGGCCTATTGTTGGTCAAGGTGCTAAAATCGGATTTTGCTTGATGGATTATGGTCAATGTGGAACAGGAACAGGAAGTACTTATTATGGACATTGTAGAGATGAGAACACTGTTTACAATCAAGGAATTACAATGCTTAACGCCGATTTTCCTAATTGGAATCTAGGTGGAGGTAATTATAACTGTTCTGTGGTTGAACAAGGTATATCATCTGGTTGGACTGACGTTTACGGCAAGCACTTGGATGGAATGTGGATAAATGTTCCACCAAACACCTGTAATGGTGATTACTACATTGTAATGGAGGTTGATAAAAATAATTATTTTTCAGAGGAACGCGAGGATAATAATTTCACAGCAGTACCTGTAACACTAACCATGCAACAACCAGCGAATTCTGGCGCACTCCCAACTATTTCAGCGAATGGTTCTGCTAATCTTTGTTCAGGCTCTTCTGTTGTTTTAACGGCAACAGCAGGAACCACTTTCTTATGGAATACAGGTGAGTCAACTCAGAGTATTACTGTTTCACAAGCTGGAAATTACTCCTGTACAGTTACAAACTATTGTGGAGGTGCGACATCGAATCCTTTCCATGTGAATAGTGTTACACCAAACAGTCCAATTGCATTAGGTGATACGGTTTGTACGGAAGGGATATTAAATTTAACTGCGTCTGGTTCTGGAACCTTAAATTGGTATGATGCGCAGAATAATTTAGTGGGCACAGGAACTAATTTTTCAACTCCTTTATTGAACGTTACCACTCCTTATTTTGTAGAAAATATGGATACGTATAACGATACAATTTTTGCAGAGCCACATACAAATGGAATCGGTGGAGGTGGATATACTACGTCAACACAATACAATATTTTTAATGCTCATCAAACTTTTTCAGTAAAATCGGCATTGGTGTATTCACAAAGTGCTGGAAACATCTCCATTGCATTGCAAGACGTAAACGGCGCAACTTTACAATCCACAACAGTAACTGTTCCTGCAGGTGAAAGTAGAGTCAATCTTAATTTTAATGTCCCAGCAGACAGTAACCTACGAATCGGAGTTACGACTATGACAACGACAGGATTGTATCGAAATAATAATTCAGCCACATATCCATATGAACTTCCGGGAGTCATGACAATTATTGGTGCGTCGGCAGGTGCGTC
Organism: Lishizhenia tianjinensis; assembly: GCA_945863425.1. Classification (GTDB taxonomy): domain Bacteria; phylum Bacteroidota; class Bacteroidia; order Flavobacteriales_D; family Crocinitomicaceae; genus UBA952. Next base: position 14,348 of record CAMBBW010000026.1, on the reverse strand, counting down.
CTATTATTATTATTTGTATGATTTAGAGATTCTAACTCAAAACGGCACTTGTACTAGTCCACGAATACAAGTTGACGCCGTTGTTAATCCGTGTGCGGGCATCGGTGAAAATATTGTTTTTAATAATTCAATCTCTCTCAGTCCGAATCCCAACAATGGTAATTTTGATGTTTCTTTTGAATTAAAAAATACAGGAGATATACAATTGGAAGTATTAAACTTAATTGGTCAAAATGTAAATCAAATGGCGATAAAAGGAATCAGTGGTAAAATCAAACAAAATGTAGATTGTAAAAATCTTTCAAAAGGTGTTTATTTACTAAACATAACGTACGAAGGAAAAAGATATACAAGAAGATTTATTAAAGATTAATTTAGAATGCATTTAAGAAATTGGCTCTCGATTCTGTATAGTTTCGGGAGCTTTTTTAGTTCAAGTCAACCGCAATTGATTAATTACAATCAAAGTAACTCTCCTTTGCCCTTTAATACAGTTCGCTGCATTGCCATACAAGATAGCGTTAAATGGTTTGGAACAGATGACGGATTGGCTAGATTCGATAATGAAAACTGGCAAGTATACAACTCCACTAACAGTCCTCTTTCAAGCAACGACATACGTGCACTAAAGGTTGAAAACGACTCTATTATTTGGATTGGTACAATAAGCGGAGGATTATATAAATTTGATGGCACTATATGGGCAAATTACACCGAATTTAACTCAGGATTATTGGATAATTTGGTCCGTGGAATAGAAATTGATCAAAGTAATAATATCTGGTGTGCTACCACCGAGGGAATTGCCCTATTTGACAGAACAAATTGGTTTAATTGGACAATTGCTAGCCATGGATTGCTTACAAACAATATTACATCCATTGGCATTGGTCAGCAAAATGAAAAATACATAGCTACAATAAATGGAGGCTTAGATTATTTTACGCCAGACAATCAATTAACAATTCATAGCATTGTTGAATCGGGTTTGCCTGATAATTCAGCACTCGATATTGATATAGATGCCAACGGAAAACCCTGGTATGCCACACCAGCTGCCGGTTTAGTGACCGATTTGGGCAATGGCGGCCCTTGGGATCGTTTTAACTTAAGTAATTCACCTATTCCAACAAATGGACTAACCTGTTTGGCAATTGACCCAATAGATCAGCGAATATTCATGGGAACGGAGCTCTATGGCATTGTAATTAAGAAAGGAGATATTTGGTTTAATTATTCTACGGATAACATTGGGTTACAGGATAATTACATCACCGCCTTAGCCCATGAGAACAATCAAATTAAATGGGTTGGAACTTATGACCATGGAGTTATAAGAATTGAGGAAAACACTTCAGGACAATCCGATAATCAACTAACAGGGATTCAAATCTACCCTACATTACTTTCTGCTGGAGAATCCATAAACATTGATACAGAAGATGAAATAAATCAAGTTTATTTGTTTAATGACTTAGGCAGTAAAATCTCTATCGACAGAGAACCAACTAATCAAATCAAATTACCAACATCCCTGGGGTCTGGTAATTACATCTTACAAATTTCACTTTCAAATTCGGTGGTTAGAAAGAAAATAATTGTTCTTTAGAGAAAAACCTATTTTTTCTTGGATTCAATATCACTACTTAACATTCCTTGTATTTGACGCATTGTCTTTTGCATACCTTCTGCACTACCATCCAAAAAGATAGTATTCCCTTTACCATATTCAGCGAAGTTTTTAATTGCTTCGGTCCACATAGAAAATAAAATTACGTTAGTATCCATGTTTGCTTGTTTCATTTCAAGTGCTGCTTCGCTCATACCTTTAGCAACCTCTTGTCTAAACAATGCAACTCCCTGACCACGTAACATTGCAGCTTCTTTTTCAGCCAAGGCAGCAATTTTTATAGCATTTCCCTCAGCCTCGGCTGCTTTTGTTTTTGTAATTAACAATGCTTGACCTTCATTCTCAGCTGCTGCTTTTAGATTATTAGATGCAACAACCCTACTCATACTTTCAATAATTGCTGCATCAAAAGTGATATCATTAATCTGTAAATCCAACAAGTGATAACCCCAAGAATCAAGCGTATGATCTATGTTTTCTTTTACATTATCAACTAATTCGTGACGAAGTCCTAAAATTTCAGATTGTTTTTGACTGGCAACGTATGAACGAATAGAACCTTCAATAGTCCTAATGAGTGCTTGCATAAAATCCTTATTACTAATAAATTTAAATGCTACTTTTTTAATGGTTTCCTCTTGCTCGTCCATTACACTATATAACAACATGCTTTTAAAATAGACATTTGCTTGATCAATTGTCACAGCCTGAAACTCCATTTCAATACTTTGATTTTGGACAGAAATTCGTTTAAAAACTTTTTCAATGAATGGTATTTTTAATCGCAAACCTGGGTGAAGGACGCGTTTATATTTACCAAACATCGTTATTACAGTGATTGTACCTTGAGAAACGGTTAACAGTCCGCTCAGAATAATCACCAAAACAACACCAATAGCAACAAAAGGGATTTCCATAATCAACTAATTTATTATGAGGTAAATATATGAATAATTAATTGATTTTTAGACTTTAAAAATTAACGAAGTTTTTCCCTCCAATTAAACTAGAAAAAACAACCTAGTTTTTGACAAAAGCTGTTTCTAATTTATTGATCATTTCAATTTCTATATAACTTTGTAGTATGAGCCAATTAAACATTCATAAAGTTACTTTAGTTGACATAAAAGAACTACAGAAAATCAGTATAGAAACATTCTCATCCACCTATTCAAGTCTAAATTCTGAAGAAAACATGAAGTTGTATGTTTCAGAATCACTTTCTGATTTCCAACTCATGGCTGAAATAAGAAGTTCTTCATCTGAATTTTATCTAGCCTACAAGGACAGTTGTTTAATCGGATACTGCAAGTTAAATTTTCCAGATAAGCGCAAGAAACCAATTGACAACAACAGTATGGAAATTGAGCGTATTTATTTACTAGAAAAATACCATGGCAACGGATATGGAAAAGATCTATTTGAATCGATTATTGAAATTGCAGGGGCGAGAAATATAGATCGAGTTTGGTTGGGTGTTTGGTCCAAAAACACAATTGCTATCAAATTTTACAAAAAATTAGGTTTCATTAAATTTGACCAACACCTATTCAAGTTAGGTAAAGATGAACAGTTGGATTATCTTTTAGAGTTAACTATCTAAGCGAAAAGAAATCAATTTTTGATTTGTTCCTTGCGTTTCTCGACAGATTTCAATTTGTTTTCCTGTGTGGATATTTCTGTCTTTTTGGATTCTTCTTTCGATTTAGCTTTCTGAATATCTCCTTCTTTTTCCGCAATTTTCTTTTTTAAATCTTCGATGTCGGACTTAGCATCATTTTGCTCCTTCACTAATTTCTCTTTGTCTCTTTCCAATTCGCCAAGCATCGATTTTTCCTCTTCTATTTGCTTATCAATGCTAGCCTCAGACGCTGCAAGAGCAAACTTCTCCAATCTTTTTTTAAAAACTCCATATTGTTCAGCATGAACCGATTTGTCCATGTAAGCGCCTCCTAAATCAACAGCCCAAATAACTGTAATAGGACCATCTTTAGATCCATTGATTTTGGCATAAACATCAAATTGTTTTTTACCTAATTCTTTCAATTCGCCCAAAGAGACAAAATATTCATTTTTCTTATCATCTAATTTACCATTCAAATCTTTCAGTTCCTTTTTTAATAATTTTTCTACGATATCCATATCACCAAAAGGAATATTTACTTGCAAACTAGGTTTTACTCCTGCAATTCCTATGACGAAATCAGTTGAAGCATCAGAAACGGCAATCTTTTGAGCCATTAAAGCGAAAGAAAAAAAGAAAAGATGGAAAAAAACGAAATATTTCATGACATAAATTTGATATAAAAGTAGGGAATTCTTTTTACCTATTTTCAACTTCTAAAATATCTTTCCAAAAATTAGTTACAGAAATACCAGCACACGCTAACATTTGAGGAACTATACTTGCAGGTGAAAATCCTGGAGTGGTATTTACTTCAATCACATGCGGAATATTATCGACCACCATAAAATCAATGCGTGAAATTGATCTCAGTTGAAGTAGATCATAAATATATTTGGCTTGAATTTGAATTTTTTCTTTCAATTCATCTGAAATTCGGGCAGGTGTAATTTCTTGTGACTTCCCTAAATATTTTGCTTCATAATCAAAAAACTCATTATCGGAAGCGATTTCAGTTAACGGAAGAGCAAAAACGCCGTTTATCCCACGATATACGCCGCAAGTTACTTCAGTCCCGTTAAGAAAAGATTCAACAACAACTGTTTTCCCTTCTTTGAAGGCTGCTTTCATTGCAGGTTCAATTTCTTCGATTGTTTTAGCTTTCGAAATACCGAAACTAGAACCAGAATCAGCAGGTTTCACAAAAACGGGCAAACCCAATTCAGCCTCAATATTTACAATAGAATATTCATTTTCGTTTGTGAAAAGCAAAGATTTAGCTACCGGAATTCCAAAGGATTTTAAAAATTGATTACAAAACCATTTGTCGAACGATAAAGCGGAAGCCAAAGGACCCGAATTCAAATAGGGAATTCCTTGCATGTCCAATAAGGCCTGAATTTTTCCATTTTCACCGGGATCACCATGAATATAAACAATACCTAAATCAATTTTTTTATCTAATTTATTGACATTGTATGACATTTGTTGAATATCAAAAGGCGTAATTCCATCCTGGGTTTCAACCTCCCAACCTTGTTTTGAAACAATGATTTTCACCACAGCATAACCTGGAGGAAAGTGATCTTGAATGGTTTGCGCACTCTTGATTGATATTTCAAATTCAGATGAAAATCCACCACAAAAAATCCCAACTGTCTTCATTTTATATTGATTAATTAAAACAAAAATACCTTTTGAACTAATATGAATTTCCCATTGACATTCAAAGTTATTCTCAATTCAAGGTTAATAAGGAAATTGGCATTTCAACTGAAATTTTGTATTTTCACACTCTTATTTTCTAAATTATGTTGAAAAAAAATTGGCTTGCCTTATTTGTTTTAATTTCAATCAAACTTTCAGCGCAAGTAAAACCCGAAAACGGAGTAGCCCCCTCCAAGCCTGAATTCATTGCTTTTGTTCACGCAACAATTTATGTAAGTCCCTCTCAAAAAATTGAAGATGGAACCTTACTTATTCAAGGTGATAAAGTCATTTCCGTTGGAAGTAAAATCAAAATTCCATCGTCAGCTGTATTGGTAGACTGTACAAATAAGGTGATATTACCCTCCTTTATTGAGCTTTACAGTCAAATTGGATTACCGGAAAAAATTACTCCCACAACAAAAGGAGCAACTTATTGGAATGAGAGCATTCATCCTGAGTTTGATGCTGCATCTCGATTTGAAATTAATAACAAATCGAATGAAACTCTATTAAAAATGGGCTTTGGAATTGCATTGACTCATTACCAAGATGGAATTGTAAGGGGGTCTGCCGCATTAATTTCTTTGGGTGAAAATGACGTTAATAAACAGCTTATTCAATCTCAAAGCGGATTTTTTTACTCGTTTTCAAAAGGTAGTTCACAACAAACATACCCATCATCTCAAATGGGTTCAATTGCACTTTTAAGGCAAGCATTTTATGACCTAGATGACTATTCCAATTCAAACAATCAAGAAAGAAACATTTCCTTAGAGGAATGGAAAAGCAAGCTCATACTTCCCTCTTTCTTTAAAACGGATGATAAATGGGAAATCCTACGAGCCGATAAAATTGCAAAGGAATTCAGTCAAACATGGAATTACATCGGAACAGGAAAGGAATATGCGTGGTTACCCAACCATAAAAACCTCAATGGGGCGGTAATCATTCCAATTAACTTTCCAGAAGCATATGATGTAAAGGATCCTTATGTGGCGCGTCAAATCCCGTTAAGCGATTTAAAACATTGGGAACTAGCACCATCCAATCCATCAATCTTAGCAAAAAACAAAATTTCATTTGCGATTACAACCGCAGGAATAAAACAACCAGAGCAATTTTGGGCTAATCTTCGAAAATCAATATCAAGAGGATCAACAGTCAATCAATTATTGGAAGCATTAACAACAAAACCTGCAGCTATTCTAGGCTTGAGTAAATCTATAGGTGACTTGTCTCCAGGAAAATTAGCAAGCTTTAATGTTTTTTCAAAAGATCCATTTACAGAAAATGGCACTCTGTTGTCCAGTTGGTTGTTAGGCACAGAAAAGGCTCATAAAGTATTACCAAAAATTGATCTTCGTGGGCAATATGCATTAACCCTTGACAAAAAAGAATATCAATTTGAATTATCGGGGTCTCCTGAAAAATTAGAGGGGAAAATAACTACATTTAAAACAACCATAGACTCAAAAAACAACACGTCGAAAACCGATACAATTAGGCAAAACATGTCTGTTAGCTATGCTGAAAATGACGTGATAATTCAATTTAATTTAAACGATAATTACTATAACGGCAGTGTGAACTTACACGGTAAAGTTTACGGAAAAGACGGTGGAATTTTTGAGGGTGACGCCTCACTTCCTGATGGTAGAATGAACTACTTTGCTGCCACAAGGACAAAAAAATCAAAGGAAAAAGATGAAAAATCTTCCATTCTCTCTGACACGTCTTATCTTGGTGAAATTTGGTTTCCGAATATGGGATTTGGAAATGATACACTTCCTAAGTCAAATTCATTTGTATTTGAAAATGTCACCGCTTGGACGAATGAGTCAGAGGGTATTTTAACTGAAGCGTGTGTTATTATCGAAAATGGAAAAATCACCTACGTTGGGAAAGACAAAGGAACTTATCCAAAAAATGCAATTATTGTTAGCGGGAAAGGAAAACACTTAACGAATGGTATCATTGACGAGCATTCGCACATAGCTATATCAAAAGGAGTCAATGAAGCCGGTCAAGCAATAACAGCAGAAGTTAGCATCGGTGATGTTATTAATTCAGATGATATTAATGTTTATCGTCAATTAGCTGGTGGTGTAACCTCAGCACAATTATTACATGGCTCGGCAAATCCAATTGGCGGACAATCAGCATTAATCAAATTAAAATGGGGACACACGCCAGAAGAAATGCTCATTCCAAACGCTCCAAAATTCATCAAGTGTGCTCTTGGAGAAAATGTGAAACAAGCCAATTGGGGAGAAAATAACACTTCTCGTTTCCCACAAACACGCATGGGGGTTGAACAAGTGTTTTATGATGGATTTAATCGAGCAAAAAAATACCAGCAAGATTGGGAAAATTACAAACTTAAAAAGGGCAATAAACCACGAAAAGATCTTGAATTGGAGGTGTTAAGTGAAATCCTAAGTGAAAATCGATTCATCACTTGTCATTCGTATGTACAATCTGAAATTAATATGTTTATGCATGTCGCAGATTCAATGGGTATCAAAATAAATACGTTTACACATATTTTAGAAGGATATAAAGTAGCCGACAAGATGAAGAAACATGGTGCGGGTGGATCTACTTTTGCTGATTGGTGGGCGTACAAATTTGAAGTGAACGATGCAATTCCATATAACGCGAAAATGATGACTGATCAAGGTGTTATTGTTGCAATAAATTCTGATGATGCTGAAATGGGAAGGAGATTGAATCAAGAGGCAGCAAAAAGCATTAAATACGGTGGAATGTCCGAAGTGGAAGCATGGAAAATGGTTACGCTGAATCCAGCCAAATTACTTCATTTAGACAATACACTCGGTAGTTTAAAACCAGGGAAAGATGCTGACATTGTTTTATGGGATAGTAATCCGCTAACAACTACAGCAAAGGTTGAATTAACGCTAATTGATGGTGCCGTTTATTTTGATCAAAAAAAGGATGAATTACTTCAGCGAAGAAATGAAATGGAGGGGGCGCGAATTATCTCAAAAATGTTGCAATCTGCAGACAAAGGTGAAACGACCAAATCATTTGTGAAAAAAGGAAAAAAACACTTCCATTGTGACACATTAGGCGAAGAAGGAACGGAATCTGAAAACACCCACTAAATCCAAAACAATGAAATTAACTTTTATACTGGCATTCATTTTTGTTCAATTTATTTATTTCGCCCAACCGGCAAAAATTCTAATAATTGACGGCTTTCTGCACAAAGGAAATGGGGAAACAATAGATCACGCGTTTGTTGGAATAAAAAATGGAATTATTACTGAAATAGGGAATTCGTTAGTCACGAGGTTTAATAAAGCCGATTGGGACACAATAATCTCAGTGGAAGGAAAACATATTTACCCCGGATTTATTGCAACAAACTCCACCTTGGGGTTAACAGAAATTGATGCTGTCCGAGCAACGCGTGATTTCAACGAAACAGGAGAATTCAATCCTCATGTGAGAAGTCAAATCGCTTTTAATCCAGAATCCAAGGTAGCTTCAACAGTTCTCACGAATGGTGTTTTATTTTGTCAATCTACACCCCGCGGCGGAATAATATCTGGCAGTTCAGCAATTATGACATTAAACGGATGGAATTGGGAAGATGCTACCATTTTAGCGGATGATGGAATTCATGTTAATTGGCCTTCAAGCTTGCAAGGGGGAGGCTGGTGGGCAGAACCTGCACCAAAAAAAACGAATGAAAATTATCAAATTCAAAAAAATGAAATCGATGTGTTTTTCGAACTTGCTCAAGCCTATTTTGAAGGACATAATAAGGACAAAGAAATGAAATTTGATCAACGATTGGAAGCCATGATTGGATGTTTCAAAGGTTCAAAAAGAGTTTATTTTCATGCTGATGAGATGCAACAAATTTTAGATATCATTTCATTCTCATCCAAGTTCAAGCTGAAGTTCCCAGTAATTGTCGGTGGTTACGATGCTCATTTGTTAGGTAAAAGACTCAAGGATTCTAATATCCCCATTTTAATTAGACGCATTCACAGTTTACCAGAAAATGAAGATGATCCGATAGATCAATCCTTTAAACTACCGTATCTTTTGAAAAAAGAAGGTGTTTTATTTGGAATTCAAAATGCCGGGGACATGGAAGCAATGAATGCTCGAAACTTACCCTTCCAAGCGGGGACAGCAACAGCCTATGGTATTTCTGAAGAAGAAGCGATTCAATCCATTTCGCTTGACGTTTGTAAAATAATTGGCATTGATAAAAAATATGGTTCAATTGAAATTGGAAAATCGGCCACACTATTTGTTTCAGAAGGAAACGCGTTAGAAATGAAAACAAACAACGTATCCTTAATTTTAGTTAACGGAGAATTTGCACCCACTACTAATTTTCAATCTGATTTATTCCAAAAGTACTCCAAAAAATTAGGCGCAAAAAAACAAAATTGAACCGTTGATTTTCTTAAAGATTTTTTTACTCTAATTTAATGAAATTAAAATGATCAGAGTTAAAAATTATAATTAATTTAGCTTAACTACTAACTGAACTAAATTACTACGCTGTAATGAAAACCATTCTCATTGCCGGCGGCACAGGATTTATTGGAACAAATCTAAGTCGCCACTTTCAAGAAGCAGGGCATACAGTTTATATTCTTTCTAGAAAACCGAAAAGAAAGAACCAAATTTACTGGAATGCCCATGAAAAAAAAATTGAGGGGAAACACCTCGAGAAAGTTGAAATCATTATTAATTTGGCTGGGGCAGGAATTGCCGATAAACGTTGGACGAGTGAACGAAAGAATCAAATTCTTAAATCACGAACGGATACAATTGATTATTTATTTATTTCTGCAACTAACTTTCCTAAATTAGAACATTTTATTACTGTTTCAGGAATAGATTGTTTTGGATTCAATAACTCATCAAAAACTTATAGTGAAACTGATGATTACGGAACCGATTTTTTATCTGACGTAGTAAGACAATGGGAAGAAAAAGCTCATTTATTTGCTGCAACATATAAAACAACAATACTTCGCCTTCCAATTGTTTTGGATTCAGAAAAAGGAGCATTGCCAAAAATGGCTTCGCCAATAAAAAAATATTTAGGTTCACCAATTGGAAGCGGAAAACAAAACATGAATTGGGTACATATCGACGATTTAATTGCTGTTTTTAATCATGTTATGACACATTCTATTCAAGGTACATTTAATATTGTCGGAGGAAATAATACCAATGAAGATTTTACTAAAACTTTGGCACAAACCCTTCAAAAACCACTATTTCTCCCAAATGTACCATCATTTGTAATGAAACTTATTTTAGGAGAAATGGCCATTTTATTACTGAATGGAAATTTTATTTCAGGCAAAAAATTAATTGACACGGGATTCACTTATCAGCATACCGAATTGGAAGAAACACTGAAATCAATTTACGACAATTAAATCTGATTATCCTCCTATAATTCTGAATTAAATAAAGCTATTTCTGTTGAAATAAGTACCTTTGTGCACTCAATAAACTCGAGGCATGAGCACAAAATACGCGGAATATAAAGGACTTAATTTGCCTAACGTCGCAAATACAGTATTGGAAAGATGGAAAAGAGATGCTGTTTTTGAACAATCAATTTCATCCAGAGAAGGAAATCCTTCTTTCGTTTTCTTTGAAGGACCGCCATCTGCCAATGGACTTCCAGGTATTCATCATGTGATGGCTCGTTCAATTAAAGATATTTTTTGCAGGTATAAAACACTTAAAGGATTTCAGGTAAAACGCAAAGCGGGATGGGACACTCACGGGCTTCCTGTTGAATTAGGCGTTGAAAAAGAATTAGGGATAACAAAAGAAGATATTGGCTCAAAAATCACGGTTGATGAATACAATGAGGCGTGTAAAAAAGCGGTAATGCGCTATACGGATATCTGGAATGACCTTACCGAAAAAATGGGGTATTGGGTAGACATGGAGCATCCTTACGTTACGTATGAGCCAAAATACATGGAATCTGTTTGGTGGTTAATTGGTCAACTTTTTGATAAAGGATTACTTTACAAAGGATATACTATCCAACCGTATTCACCCAAAGCTGGTACCGGGCTATCGTCTCATGAATTAAACCAACCAGGTTGTTATAAAGATGTGAAGGATACTACGGTTGTGGCGATGTTTAAAATGCTAAATGAGAATGATATCACCCTCCTTTTTCCTCCCTCGAGGGAGGAGAATTCTCTCACTTTAAGTGGAATTGGTGAAGTTTCCCCCTCTGAAGTGGGGTCAAGGGGGATGACCGAATCAAATTCACCCCTCTTAATATCCACTAATGGGGAGAAGGCAAATACATATTTTCTCGCTTGGACCACAACACCCTGGACTCTTCCATCCAATACAGCATTAACCGTTGGGCCAAACATTGAATACGCTTTAGTTTCAACTTATAACCAATATACCTTTGAACCGATTCATGTTATTTTAGCTAAAAATTTAGTCGGATATCAATTTGGAAAAGGATTTCAAGCCGTAGAATCCGCAAGTGAATTGGCAAATTATTCAGCGGGAGATAAAACCATTCCGTTCTTTGTTGCAGGAACTTGTTTAGGAAAAGAGTTAGTTGGTATAAAATACGAACAACTACTCCCCTATTGTTTACCGGCAGAAAATGCTGAAAAAGCGTTTCAGGTTATTCCGGGAGATTTTGTTACCACCGAAGACGGGACAGGTATTGTTCACACTGCTCCCACGTTTGGAGCTGACGATGCTAAGGTTGCTGCAGAAGCTGGAGTTCCTGGTATGTTAGTGAAAGATGATCGTGGAAACTTGGTTCCATTGGTGGATTTACAAGGTAAATTCCGATCTGAAGTGATTGACTTTGCAGGCATGTATGTCAAAAATGAATATTACGACGAAGGTACTGCACCGGAAAAATCAGTGGATGTTCAAATTGCAATAAAACTCAAAGAAGAAAATAAGGCTTTTAAAGTAGAGAAATACGAACATAACTATCCACATTGTTGGAGAACAGACAAACCTGTTTTGTATTACCCATTAGATTCATGGTTTATTCGAGTAACGGATAAAAAAGAGCGAATGGTGGAATTAAACAATACGATCAATTGGAAACCAGAATCTACTGGAAGTGGTCGTTTTGGGAAATGGTTAGAAAATGCCAATGATTGGAATTTATCGCGTTCTCGCTATTGGGGAATTCCTATTCCAATTTGGTCTTCAGAAGAAGGAGATGAGCGCATTTGTATTTCTTCTATAGCTCTATTATCCAAGGAATGTGAAAAAGCAATTCAAGCTGGATTCATGGAAACAAATCCTTTTGCGAATTACGAGATTGGCAACATGTCAGACGAAAATTACCAAGGGATTGACATACACAAACATAATGTTGATCAAATCATTTTAGTTTCGCCAACTGGAAAACCGATGAAACGCGAAGCTGACCTAATTGACGTTTGGTTTGATTCAGGCGCAATGCCTTATGCACAATGGCATTATCCATTTGAAAACAAAGAATTAATTGACAACAGAGAGGGTTATCCAGCAGATTTCATTGCCGAAGGTGTTGACCAAACACGTGGTTGGTTTTATACCTTACATGCAATTGCCACCATGGTTTTTGATTCCGTAGCATATAAAAATGTAGTTTCCAATGGACTTGTTTTAGATAAAAATGGGGTAAAAATGTCGAAGCGTTTAAAAAATGCTGTTGACCCATTTACTACTTTAACGCAATATGGACCGGATGCAACCCGCTGGTACATGATTACGAACGCGCAACCATGGGATAATTTAAAATTTGATTTGGAAGGCATAACAGAAGTACAGCGTAAATTTTTTGGAACACTGTATAATACGTATTCATTCTTTTCGCTTTATGCAAACATTGATGGCTTCACGTATTCTGAACCAGATGTTCCCTTGTCGAAAAGACCGGAAATTGATCGTTGGATTCTTTCCAAATTGCATTCGTTAATCGCAGAGGTGGATGAAGCGTATAGCAATTATGAGCCAACCAAAGCCGGAAGAGCGATTCAAGATTTTGTGAATGACCAATTATCTAATTGGTATGTTCGTTTGTGCCGCAGAAGATTTTGGAAAAGCGATGATCCAGCCGATAAATTATGTGCTTACCAAACGCTTTATACGTGTTTAGAGACAGTTTCTTTACTTGCTTCGCCAATTGCACCATTTTATATGGATCAATTGTTTTTAGATTTAAATCACACAACCGGAAAACATGCGGCTACTTCGGTTCATTTGGCGGACTTCCCGATTTCGAACGTAGATTTTATTGATAAAACGCTTGAAACTCAGATGGCATTGGCGCAAGACACCTGTTCGCTTGTTCTTGGATTACGTAAAAAACAAATGATTCGGGTGCGTCAACCGCTTCAAAAAATCATGATTCCTGTTTTAAATCAAGACGTTGCGGATAATTTGCACCACGTAAAGGAGTTGATACTTTCTGAAGTAAACGTGAAAGAACTTGAATTGCTAGCCGATAGCGGAATGTTGGTGAAAAGTATCAAACCAAATTTCAAAACGATTGGACCGAAATATGGCAAGCAAATGAAATCTATTGATGATTTGGTAAAAGCTTTTACCGCTGATGATATCGCATCCATTGAAACTAGCGGTGGTTGGCAAGGTGAAATTGACGGAACAACTGTTACGCTGGAACTATCTGATTTCGAAATCCAAGCCCAAGACATTCCAGGTTGGTTGGTGGCTTCTGAAAATGGATTAACTGTTGCTTTAGACATCACCATCTCACCAGCCTTGTGGTCAGAGGGAATAGCACGAGAAATGGTGAATCGCATTCAAAATATCCGAAAAGAAAGTGGGTTGGATGTAACGGATCGTATACTTGTGGAAGTGGATACCAATGAGAAACTTCAAGAAGCTATTTCAGAAAACAAATCGTATATCTGTGCCGAAATATTAGGAGATGATTTAGTTTTTGTAGCACTGGATAATCAAGCAATTTCAACCGACATCGAAAACGAAGGAGACACAAAAATCCGAATTCAAAAGAACTAAAATTGCTTCTGTTTTTGAATTTAAAAGGCTAATTCACTTTTTATATTTATCATATATAGTAATTTTTGTAATGTTCAGATTACAATTGAATCTATTTTTGCAATGTTCAGATTGCATTTTTAATAGTAATTGTAATATATAGATATCAATTTATAGTATTTTATGCAATTTATAGATTGCAACTTGGAAATAAATTAGTACCTTTGGGGAAATCAATGAAGGATGGAAAACTTAATTGCTGCTCATGAAAGGATACTACAAAACTTCGAATCAAGGTTTGAACGAACCATGGATATCGATTGGAATGACCGATTAATTGGGCTTACCGGAGCACGAGGT
>CAMBBW010000025.1 GCA_945863425.1 Lishizhenia tianjinensis | reverse complement strand
ATTCAAATTCAACTTGCTTCGGCAAGTTGAATTCTTTAATCAATACTTTTTATTAATTAATTTAAAAACTCAAAAAATGAAAAAAACAAATGCTGAAATTTTAAACGCAATTCCTTCTGGAATGAACTTAGAAACATATTTTGATTCCTTAAATATTTTTGAAAAGCGAGAAATGATTAATGAATTAGAAATTTGTAAAAGTCATTTTGCAAAGAATCTCAAACCCAAAATCTACTTGGCAATATTTTCCTATATCTGCTCTTTTTTATGTTATTTTGGGATTAAAGAAGCCTGGTTTATATACTATTTAATAGGTATAAATGTACCATTGAGTATTTTCCTATTATGGGATATTAAAGATGCATTATTCTATAGGAAAGTGATTAAAATATTAGAAAGAAGATTGTCTAAATGATAATCTCACATAACTTAGTAATACTGCTCTTTCTTGTTCTAAAAAGTCATCCCTATTTACTGACGCTCCACCCAATCTCCATGTTCTTGGATGAGATCAATTAAGGCTTGAACGGCTTGTTCTTCCGGAACATTTTTCCGGACAACGGTTTTTTCTTTGTAGAGATGTATTTTACCCGGGCCTGTACCAACATACCCATAATCTGCATCGGCCATTTCGCCCGGACCATTTACGATACAGCCCATAATTCCGATCTTGATTCCTTTCAAATGAGACGTTCGTTCTCGAATTTTTGCAGTTGTTTCTTGCAAATCAAACAAAGTTCTGCCGCAAGAAGGACAGGAAATATATTCTGTTTTAGAAATGCGGGTTCGGGTTGCTTGAAGAATTCCAAAGGCAGTAGAATTGATTACTGTCATCGGCTGAGTGCCTTTCAACCACAAACCATCTCCAAAGCCATCAATGAATAACGAACCACAATCACTCGAAACATAAAGTTGAAACGTTTCATTGTCCGATGAGAAATTCTCCACTTTCAACACAACAGGTGTTTCCAACTGGCGCGAAAGTAAATCAATATACACCTTCCTGAAAAGTTGAGTTTTGTTGGAATAATCGGTTTTTAAAACCAAAATAAGATTAGGGAAATCTTGCACGTTTTCAGGTATCGAATCAGTACATTCAATTTCTAGAAAAATGCGTTGGTTTTTATCCAATTCGCTCAATTGATCTGCTTTCACCAAAGGAAAATAACCTGGTTTTGAAGCGTGATTTTCAGTCCATGAAGAGAAATCCACAATTACACCTAAGGTTCCTGGAACCTCAAAATCAAGTATGTTTTGACCAATATATACGTAATCCGCAGCTAAATCCTGTAAATTCCATTTATCTAATTGAATCGAATAATTGTATCCAAAACCATAAAAATTTGCTGGAGTAATTGTTTGTTTTTCAGACAAATCTGCCACTACTACTGGAACGTGTTTTCCACCGATATTATGAATTTCGTTCGTTTTTCTGCGCGAATAAGAAAAAGGATTGTAAGGTAGAGAAGTAATCTTCTCTGAAATTAAAAAATCCTGAGCAGCATCAAATTTCTCCGCTAATTTTCGCGCTACAGGAATTTCAAACTCTGGTTCTTCTGTCAAGGAAACGCGAATGGTATCCCCTATTCCATCTTCTAAAAGTGCTCCAATTCCAACCGCTGACTTGATACGTCCATCTTCTCCATCTCCCGCTTCAGTAACCCCTAAATGCAATGGATAGCAACGACCATTTTCCAACATTTTGGAAACCAACAAACGGTAAGCCTGTACCATAACCAAGGTATTGCTGGCCTTCATGGAAATGGTCAGGTTAAAATACTGGTTTTTTTCACAAATGCGAATGAACTCAAACGCGGATTCAACCATTCCTTCCGGCGTATCTCCATATCGACTCAAAATCCGATCAGAAAGCGAACCATGATTCGTGCCAATCCGCATAGCAGTATTGTATTCTTTGCACAATAAGACGAGCGGTGTAAATTTCGTTTCTATTCGTTCTAACTCAGCTTGGTAAGTATCATCCGTATAATCGATTTCCTCAAATTTCTTTTTATCCGCATAATTTCCAGGATTCACCCGTACTTTTTCGACCAATTTTGCAGCAATTTCAGCAGCATTCGGCGTAAAATGAATATCTGCAACGAGTGGCGCAAAATATCCTCTATCGTGAAGTGCCTGCCGAATAACACCCATATTTTCTGCTTCATTTTTACTTGGAGCAGTCAATCGAACTAACTCGCAACCCGCTTCAATCATCCGAATAGATTGCTCAACCGATTTTTCGGTATCCATGGTGTCTGTTGTAGTCATGGATTGTAAGCGAATTGGATTTCCCGCCCCCATTTTCAACTGGCCAATGGTAACTTCCAACGTGGGAACTCGCTTGCGGTTCAATAAATCCAAACAATATGACATCATGAGCTAAAATTAGTAAACAAAGGTAAGAATTGTTTGTTCGATGGGAGAATTCGGTGAACTTTTCTGAAAAAATTACTCCTGCATCATTTTGGTTTTATGGATAGAGAAAAGAGCATACAAATAACTAAAAATACTAATTCCCATTTGGGTTTCAAGCGTGTCCTCCGTTAAAAAAGAAACAGCTATTAATACAATAAAAATTAGTGCAAGCTTGTCTCGTGATTTGATTTGAAACTTAAAATAGATAAATAGTACATAACATAAATAAAGTGCCCCACCAATTCCGAAAGTGATAAAAAAGGTAAGGTATGTATTGTGCGCTTCCACCCTGTTTTCGGGCAATAATAAGGAGTTACTAGTTTTATATTCTTCCTGAAACGCCGGTTTAATGTCCCCAGTGCCAACACCAAAAATGAAGTTTTTTTGAGCGATTTGCCAACCCGCTTTCCAAAATTCCAATCGCTGAAGCAAGGTGCTGCCATTTGGATTATTAGCAACATGAATTTGATACCTCATCTCGTTTAATCGACCAATAAAACCTGGTTTCTTTTCATGAATATCAGCTGTTCCATTTTCTATTTCCTTGAAATCACTTGCCTGAAGTTTATTTATCCCTAATCGGTTTGCAGGTAACTTTTTTGAATGCAAATAACGTATCAGGGTGTATTTGATAGGTTGTTTTTTACGATCATTTCCTTGAAAATTATAGGTGGAGTGTTGTTTCCATTCTATTTCCAATTCCCCCATATTAACAGGTAAATTAGTTGAGGAAAGAGGTATTGAAAGGTAATAAATAACAGCTAACCCTGAAAATAAACCGATTGTTACCAGTCCAATTCCCACCCAATTATACTTCTTCTTATAAATAGCGAAAAGTCCACTTAGAAGTAACACAATTAACACCGAAAGCAAGCCTGAAAACACCTGACTAAACATGGTATAGGCAACTAGCAAGAAAGCTGCAATCCAATAAACTTTTCTCCAAGATCCAAATCTTGTGCTTCCAAAATAAATAGCTATGGCAACCCCAAAGGCTACTAATATTCCAAACCGAATGTGCGAGCCGAACAAGGATAATTCGCGCAAATCACCATAATAGCGATCACCAAAAAATTGAAAATAAGTCAAGGTGTTTAGTGAAGCGATTATTAAGATTGTTAAAAGCAATAACGTGAGTAATCGATCTTGAAATTTTACAATCAGTGCTGGTTTTGCAAAAACAATTAGAGGAATAGTAATCAACGAGGTTTTCATGCGCACGTCATCCCATCCTTCCGAATAATTTTCTGTCCAGAACATGCCAAGTAAATGAAGAAAAAACAAGCCAGCAATTAGCAAAAAAAGACGGTTGGATCGCAGTGAATTGAAAAGTGCTTTGTAGTTACACTCAAGCAGTAAATTCAATAATCCTAGTAGAATCCCGATAGACAATAATGCTTTACTACAAACAATTCCGACAGCGAACATCGACAAAACAACCATTTGTACTGCATTTGAATAATTTTCTCCAAAAAATCGCTTTAGCATAGTTGATTAACGGATAAACAATTATTTCTTTAAAATCGAATTGTAGGTATTTTGATTTTGTAAAATTTCTATTGCTTTTGACACACTTTTATCCGAGGTAAATCCATGGATGATGCGCCCATTTTCAAAATAATAGCGAGAAACTATTTCATTTTCCAAGACACTTACAATCTCATTTTTTGATTTATCGAAATCCGCTTCTTTGGATGAGCCTACTTTTTTCAACAAAGCCTCATAATCGGATTGAACAGACTCAAAATACCCCTCTTTTTCCGCCGTTTCTTTCCATTTTTTAATACTTTCTTCTGATGCCGTGGCATAGTCAAAATCTTGTTTCATTACAAATTCCTTAAACAACATCAGTTCCTCATTGGATAAATTGTATTTATTGGATTCAACAATTGATGGATTCTTTTGATGATATTCCGTTGCGAAATTAAACACCACGTGTTTTTGTAAAAGCGTTCGGGTAAATTTACTCAAGGTCTCTGTACCTGTTTTTTCATCTGGTTCAATTCCCCTACCATCAATTACTTTTCTGCCATTGGGTGTTTGGAAGGTTTTTAACAATGAATCAGCGATTTCAGCGGGTTTATCGCCCTCTTTTTTGTCATAATACTCCAAACGTTGCACACAACGACCAGATGGCGTATAATATTTAGCAATCGTTAATTTTACTTTTGATCCGTATTTTAAATCATAGGTGCGCTGAACCAATCCTTTACCAAAACTGGTTGAACCCACAATTACTGCTCGATCCAAGTCTTGCAAACTTCCTGAAACAATCTCAGAGGCTGAGGCTGAATTTCCATCGATCAAAACTACTAATGGAATTGTTAAATCTGTTGGCTCATCAAGTGCTTTATAATTTTTATTTTCTTCCTTTATTCTTCCTTTCGTTGTTACAATTGTTTGGTTTTTTGGCACGAACATATTCACTATTTTCACTGCCTCAATCAACAATCCACCACCATTTCCTCGCAAATCCAAAATTAATTCCTTCATTCCTTCTTTTTTTAATTTCTCGAAGGCTTTGCTAACATCGGCATGGGCAGTTTGGGTAAATGAATTTAATTTAATATACCCCACCTTGTCTTTGATTATTCCAGAGTAAGGAACATCCGGAAGTTTTATTTCATCCCGAGTCAGTGAAAGTACTTTTTTACCTTGATTTGGACGTTCTATCTCAATGTTTACTGTAGTTCCTTTGGGTCCTTTCATAGCGGAAGAAACCTCATCATTGGATTTTTTTACCATGGATTTACCATCAATTGTAATCACTTTATCTCCAGGAAGTAGGCCTCCTTTTTGCGCTGGATTTCCTTCATACACCTCAGAAACAGTAACATAATCGCCAATTTTAACAATTTGAGCACCTAAACCTCCATACTGTCCTGTGGTTAACAATCGATAATCTTCAATATTGGCCTCATGATAATATACGGTGTATGGATCGAGGTCTTTTAACATAGCATCAATGGCTGCTTTTGATACTTTTCCGGTTTCGGGATTGTCTACATAGTATAATTCCAATTGTTCAAAAATCTGATCCATGATTTCCAGGTTTTTCAGAACCTCAAATCCGTTCGATTGCGACCAGCAATTTGTTTGAATGAAAAATAAAAGAAGAACGATTCGAATCTTCGAATTCAAGAGACTAAAGAAATTAATTTGGGATATTTTCATGATCAATTAGTTTAATAATTAATTTTTCGACTTTTTCTTGTATAGACTCGAAGGTTGGAATTTCATTCGATGAATAAACAAAACAAATGGCGTATTTTTTTTTTTTGTTTTCTATAAACGAATCTAAATGTACTTTATTCTTTCGAAATGCCTCTCGAATGAGTCTTTTGATGAAATTTCGTTGCACAGCACGTTTCACTTTTTTTTTTGGAACAGATATTAATACTTGAAAAGGAACGTTTTCCGTTAGTTTCGTTTCTAGTACAATTGCATACAAAGGATATTGCTTCAAACGGTGACCACCAGCAAAGACAGCATCAATAACCAACTTACTACACAACTTATTTTCCTTACCAAAATTTTCTTTCACGTAACAAAGGTACATTCAATTCAAGCAATTGAAAAACATTGTATTATTTTTGATTAACCAACTGTTTAAAATTGTCTAACTTTAACATTGAATCTGACTAGAATAGTTTAGGAGTATCACAACGGAGGAATTCGAATTTGGGAATAAATAAATTGTAATATGAAATTTTTTTTTCTTTATAGCTGGCTTGGAATAATGAGTTTAGGAACGGTCGCTGCTCAAAAAAAAGTAAGCGTTTTGTATCAGTTCATCGGCAATGGAACGGTTGGAACAACACCCGTTACCATGCAACTCAACATGCAATCCAATGGTATAATCAAGGGGAACTATTCTATAATTAATGCCAACCCATCTAAATCATATAGTTTGGAGGGCAACAGTCCTCTTGGAGACAGTGAGCAATCGACTATTTACATTAAGGAAAATGACGTGGAAAAAGGCTATTTCATTCTTCCATATGACATCGAAGATTTGGAAATCCTGATAGGTAAATGGTATAATTTGGATGGTTCAAAAACGCAAAATGTTTATATCAAACGAATTCATTAAACAGATTCAATATAGGTTACTTTGGCTAAGCCTATTCAGTAGCATAATCATTGGATTTTCACTCCAAATTCGAGCGCAAGATTCCAAAAACTGTCTGCTACTTGACAATTGGCAGTCCGATTCGATTTTAACAAATTCAACTCAAGTACGATATAGCAGTTGCTGGGGATTTGTTCAAAATGGATTAGAATATGGAGTTATTGGGTCTACGGAAGGCCATCATATTTTTCAACTAACAGCGGCAGACTCCTTCCAATTTATTGATTTTGTTCCGGGTAGATATGTTTCTAGTCAAGCCATAACGCGTGAATATAAAACGTATCAAAATTACTTGTATGCGACAGCTGATGAAGGATCGGGTAGTTTACAAATCATGGATCTAAGCTATTTGCCAGATTCCGTTGTGCTCGTCGCCGATATACAAAATACCACAATAGGTAAAATTCATAATTTGTTTATAGATACTAGTAATGCCTTACTTTATGCATGTTCGGTAACCCCATTCTTAAATGGTCAAGAAATGAGCTTGGTGCCACTCAAGGTATTTTCGTTACAAGACCCCTTAAATCCAACTATACTTTGGGAGGGCCCGAATGACATTCCCGAAGTGCATGATATTTTTGTACGCAATAATTTAGCAATTTTAAATTGTGGATATGATGGAATACGTGTCTATGATTTTACCAATCCTAATTCTCCAACTTATTTAAGCAATCTGAGCTTTTACCAGGAACAAGGGTATAATCACCAAGGCTGGCTCACTCCCAACAATGAAACCTATGTTTTTGCTGATGAAACGCCTGGAACACCTTTAAAGAAAGCAAAACTCAACAATGATAAGAGTTTAACCATTCAATCTTTATTCGGGGTTGAAAATGAACCTTATCCAAAAACAGCACATAATATCCAATGCACCAATGAGTTTGCCTTCGTTGCTTATTACAATGACGGATTGCGGATTTTTGACTTACGGACAAACCCACCGGAAGAAATCGCATTTTACGACACGCATCAAGACATCAATGGGAATACCTTTTCGATGTGGGGAGCATGGGGAATTTATACTTTACTTCCCAGTCAGCGAATTTTAGTTTCGGATCGAATTAGCGGATTTTATTTATTTTCTTTTGATCGAAATTTATTTACCAAGATAAAACCAAGCGACGAAATTCGGGTTATGCCCAATCCAAGCAATTCGAACGAAGGGTTTACCGTTCAACTTCCTTATAAAATGAATGCAACCTCGGTTTGTGTTTATGATTCATTTGGCAGAAAAATTGTAGAAGCGGAAAAACCAGGATCCAATTTAGTAACAATAGACTCCGTTATCGTTTCTGGTATTTATTATGTTCAAATAGAATTCGTAAACTATCTAAATGAAATCGAAAAACACATCGAAAAATTAATTATCAACTAATATGAAATATTCTTTTTTTCTCATTCTAACCCTTGTCCAATCTGCAATTTCCTTTAGTCAAACTGGAAAGCAGCCAAAATTAAAATGTTACGAAGACAGCATCGATTTTGAAGGGTATATTGTTTCTGATTGTGGCAGAAAAAAAGGGGTTACGAGTTTTGATGATAAATTAATGATAGACCCTGGCACAAATGCCATTTTATCGAACCACAACAAGCAACCTTTTAATGGGGAATGTGAATCTTGCTATTCTGTGAATGAGAAAACGTATTTTCGATTCAAGGTTGAATCTGGTCAGATAAATGGTCAATACCTTGTAAATCATCCTTCCGGCTGTATTCAAGAGCGAGGGACGAAAATAATGGGGAAATTTGACGGAAAAATTGAGCTTTTTTACGATTCCACAAATGCCATTAAAGAAATATCAAATTATGTACAAGGAAAAATGTCTGGTGAGCAACTATTTTTAAAACCGAATGGAGACACGATTTCTTTTGAAAATTATAAAGTTGTTTCTAAAGGTGATCAAATTGAATCTTTATTACATGGAGTGCAACGCCAGTATTTTTCCAATGGAAAAATGGAATCAGAAATAAACTATAACACCGGATTACTAGAGGGTGATTATAAAAAATATACCAAGGATGGTCCATTGATCAATGACCGCAAATTCAAAAAAGGAAAAGAGGCTGGAAAATGCATTTCCTATTATGACAACGGTAAAAAAATGTTTGAAGAAAACTGGAAAGACGGAATCAAAGAAGGGGATTTTATTTTCTACTTGCCCAATGATTCGATAAAATTTGAAGAACATTATAAAAAAGGACTGGAAGAAGGAACTTTCAAAGAGTATTATGATAACCGTCAAATGCAGTCACTTATAATCTACGTAAAAGGAAAAGTAGTTAGTGAGAACTATTGGAATGAGTACGGGCAGGAAATCAAGAAGGATGGTGAAAAAGTAATAGAATCACAATCCGAAATGAATTCGGAAACGTCGCCAAAAAAGTCAAATAAAAATTCGGAAGATTCAAAACCAAAAACCGAAAAAAAAGGCAAGGAAGAAAAACCAAAGGCCCCGGAGAAAAAGAAAACAAAGGAATTGCCGCCGCCAGAGGAACAAGAAGAGGAGGAATTATAGCCTAGATTTAAACGATGATTTCACTATTAATCTTTTTAATGATTAAATTTGATTTCATAACCAACACGTTCATCGATTTATGAATTGCATTGTTTGTAACAGTCCGTTATTAAATACGATTTTTAATAACACGCTTTCCAAGTGTGATTCATGCGGCTTTGTTACTTGCAGTGATGAATACACAAATGAAGAATTAAACCAAATATACTCTTCAAATTATTTTAATGGTGGAGAGTATTTAGATTACCTTTCAGACGAACTTGCTGTTAGAAAAAATTCGCGCAATAGACTAAAACAAATTCAAAAAGTTTTTCACGACTATCGTCCTGAGAATATTTTAGAAATTGGCTGTGCTTATGGTATTTTCGGAGATTTTATTCGTTCAATGTATTCAAATTCGCGCTATTCAGGTTATGATATAGCCCAAGAAGCATGTCATTACGGGCAAACTCATTTTAAGATAAATACCATTTGTCAAGATTTTTTGGCGGTGGACACCACTGAAATCTATTCAGATGTTTTTATGTGGGATGTAATTGAACATTTACCAAGTCCTGAAAAGTTTATTGAAAAAATTGCTCAAAAAACAGTGACCGGAAGTAGACTATTTATTACAACCGGTGATATTGAAAGATTACTTCCCAAATTTCAAGGTGAAAAATGGCGCCAAATTCATCCACCTTCACACCTTCATTATTTCTCAAAAAAAACATTGTCATTACTACTTGAAAAAAATGGATTTGATGTAAAAAAAGTCTTTTATCCACCTATTTCACGCAGTGTAAAACAAACTTGGTATTCACTCTTTCTGTTAAATAAAAAAGGGGGTTATCTTTCGAAAAAGATATACGAAAAAATACCAAAAAATCTTTTTTGGAGCGTAAACACCTACGATTTAGTATTTGTTGTTGCAGAAAAACGATAAAAATGAATAAACTCGAAATTTCAATAATTATCCCAACGTATTGTGAAGAAGGAAACATACTTCCACTTTACTCTAAATTGATTTCCGAATTAAGTCATTTAAAAATAAGTGCTTTCGAAATTATTTATGTCAACGATGGCAGTACAGACGGTTCTTTAGACAAAATAAAAGAACTAGTCACGCAAGATTCTCGTGTAAAATACATCCATTTTAGTAGGAATTTTGGTCATCAGAATGCACTACGAGCAGGTTTAGATTATGCAACTGGTAATGCCGTAATTAGTATGGATGCAGATTTACAACACCCACCGGAAATGTTGCCCATCTTAGTTAATCATTGGCGAGAAGGATATCAAGTGGTTTATACGAAACGAAAAGACACCAAAGACTTGACTTTTTTCAAGAAATTAAGCTCTAAATTGTTTTATAAATTAGTCAATTATTTATCTGAAACTAAACTTGAAGAAGGCACCGCAGATTTTAGATTACTTGACCGCTCAGTGGTGGAAGCACTTAAAAAATTCAAAGAAAATAATCTGTTTTATCGAGGGATTGTTCCAAGTTTGGGGTTCAAGCAAATTGGCGTTGAATATACCCCACACGAACGTTTTTCAGGAGAAACGAAATATACATTCTCAAAAATGGTCCGTTTTGCTTTAACAGGAATAACATCCTCCAGCGCAAAACCACTTTATTTTTCAATTTATCTCGGTGTGTTTTTAGCCATCCTTTCCTTTCTATATGCTGTATATGCAATCTATATTTCAGTCTTTACAGAAAAAGCAATTACAGGTTGGACATCACTCATTGCCTCTATCCTATTTATTGGAGGAATTCAGTTGGTCATGCTAGGAATTGTTGGGATTTATTTAGGGAAATTATTTTCTGAAAGTAAGAATCGCCCAAATTATCTTATTGAAGAAACTAACCTCTAATTACAAAGGTTTGATTGCAAGATTAACTAAATTAAGTATTCACGTTAAAACAGGCATCCTTTTAATTGCATTGTTTTTAATTTATGGGTTAAGTATTCATTTTTTTGATGGTGTTTTGCCAATTCATGAATGGCGTAAAACTGACTCGCTTTCTATAGCTTGGAACTATTACAAAGGAGCTTCTTTTTGGGAGCCACAAACAAACTTTATTTCAAGCTGGGGAAATCGATACGCGGCAGCTGAGTTCCCGATTATTTACTACCTAGTTGGAATGAGCTGGAAAATTTTTGGATACTATGAATGGATTGCTAAATTAATCTCTTTTTCTACGCTGTTTGGTTCATTAATTTTATTTAGTCATGTTGTCAATCATTTTTTCCAAAACCAACTTAAATCGCTAATTTTTATTGGGATTATTTTTAGTTCACCGGTTCTATTGTTCTATGCCGACAGCCTATTGCCAAATGTGTTTTCCTTTGCATTTTTGCTTTATTCAAGCTACTTTTTATTCAAATTCATCACGAAACAAAAAAAATATGGATTAGTGTTTTTCACATTTTTTCTATCCTTAGCAATTTTGATCAAAGTGACAGTATTAATTGTAATCTTAACTTTTGCAGGAGGCGCACTTTTTTATTATTTCTTCAACAACCGAGCAGCTTTAATCAAGAACTTAACACTTGTTTTTATCTTGGCTGGTTGTATTGGTTTTGCTTTCATAGTAACTTATCTTTGGTATGCTTATGCCCTGTCATTTAATGAAAAGCACCATTCCATTTTATTTTCAACAACGATTAAACCAATTTGGGAAGTAGATGCACAAAAACGAAAAGAGATCTGGAGTATAATCTGGAAGTATCAATTCAATATGCTGTATCATTCATTGATCTTGGTTCCCTCGATTTTATATGTGGTTTATTTGGCAATAAAAAGAAAAATTTCAATGATTTTTATCTGGCTATTGGGGCTAGGATTCCTTGGGCTTCTTTCCTATTTTACGCTTTGGTTTTGGGTATTTGATGTTCATGATTACTACTTAATTGAAGCCTTGTTTTATCCTCTCATCATCCTTTTTATCTGTATTTATTATTTTGAAAATGTTTTTACGGACTCCCGAACATTAAATAATGCCACGCGAATTCTATTTATAAGTCTGATTTTCTTACACGCGGTGTCCTATACTCAAATAGCGAATGGAAAAAGTAATATCATTACAAAAAACACCTTTTTAGTGAGTAGAAACGTTGGCGGTAATTGGAATTACTTTTTTAAAAAGCATCGAAACGAATTAAAAAAATTGCAAGATCAAAAATTGGAAATTCAGAAAATAATTCAAAAAGAAGATACCGTTTTATGTATGAATGATTATTCTCCGAACACGCAACTATACACAATAGAGCGCTTGGGGTACTCAAACTTTAACTTTCATGAAACAGCCATCACCCAGCAACAAGTTCAGGATTTAATCAACAAGGGCGGTGATTATATGTTAGTGATTGGGAATGAAAAACTTAATTCAGCCTTTTCATATTTTGCTGTAAATAAAGTTTATGAAAATAATCCAATCTATATCTTTGATCTAAAATCATTCAAAAAAAGAGTACATGAATCTTGTGAAAAATAATGTTCCTTGGATTTTTTTATTAACAGGAACATTTTTAATTGTTTATCTATCCATTCCTGAACTCCTTTTATCTCCGAATGATTTTCTGTTGGTTTCCGAGGGTGACGGCCTTAAATCCTACTATGTCTTTGATTATCAATTGAACTATCAAACATCTTTTAATCATTTTGCTGGCTTAAATTATCCATACGGTGACAGTTATTTGTATACAGATGGGTTTCCTGCCTTGCAATCACTCATGCAGATTTTACCATTTCTAGAATATTATCACGTTGGCATTATTCATCTGACCTTGGTTCTTGGATTTTTTTTAACGACTATTTTCTTGTATTTAATTTTAAATTTCTATACAAAATCACCTTGGATTTCAATCATTGGAGCACTGTGTATATTTGCACTTCAACCTCAGTTCATACGATTATTTGGGCATTTGAGCCTAGCCTATTCATGCGTCATTCCAATGGGATGGTATTTTTTAATACGATTCATACACGACAAAAATAAGTTGAAATGGAGTTTCTTACTATTTTTCACAAATACGCTTTGGTTTTTTACTCACGGGTATTTAGGTCTTATGCTGACCCTTTTTTTAGGACTAGTGGTTATCTTCCACTTCAAACTTTGGAAAAATTTACGCTATTTCATACAAATCATGGCTTTTCTAGGCGTTCCGCTACTCTTGTTTTTCTTGATTTCCAAATGGAGTAACTCGGTCCAAGATCGCACCTCCGAGCCTTTTGGTTTTTTTGAATATCAGGCTCAATGGAAAAGTGTCTTTTTACCGTCCGAAGGATTCATACATGATCAAATTGAAAAGTGCATTTCATTTACACAGGTTAATTGGGAAGGTTTTGCATATATCGGCTTGACAAGCCTTTTTTCCCTATTGATTCTTCTGTTTTTTAGTATTTCTTCATTTTTAAGACAAAAAGAACTTACTATCTTACCAAAAGAATTATGGTTTTTTCTGATTTCGGGAATTGTTTTATTAATCTATTCATTTGGTATTCCATTCAATCAATTTCCATCTTTATTAGACGTTTTTGGACCACTGAAACAATTTAGAGCTATTGGTAGATTCGCTTGGCCCTTTTATTTTGTTTGTGGCATAATTAGTTTTATTAGTATGCATTGGTTTTATATAAATGCATCAACAAAGTTTAGAAAACAAATCGCTCTTTCCTTTATTCTGCTTGGAAGCGCAACGTATTTTTGGGAAGCATCTGAAATCTTGTTTAAAAAACGAAATTTTTCTAAAAACGCGTTTCTGATTGAAAATCTTTCCGCGGATCAACGAGAAATGATTGAATTCATTCAAAAAAACAAAAAAAAATACCAATGTATTCTACCTCTACCCTGGTTTCATGTTGGTTCTGAACTTTATGGCAAAGAACCGAATGTTAAAACAATGGGAAATACGCTCATTGCTTCAGCACATTCTGGGTTGCCCTTATATAGCTGTATGATGGGAAGAACCAGTTTCAGTCAATCATATGATTTTTTCAGAAGCTTGGGGTCTAATTTTCAAGGCAAAAGCAAATCCGCACTAATTAATGAAAAGGACTTTTTAATTTGGTACGATTATCAACCATTATATGCCGAAGACGAACAAGAATTATTAGATGCCTCCAAATTGGTTTTTAAGAATAAAATGGGGGAGCTCCGAAGTATTTCATCAGCCAAAATTTTTGAAAGGAAAAAATTAGATATTACGGCAATCGTTGATGCTCAAAATCAAAACCAAGCAGATTTTCTTTTTGAAAATTACGATTCTAAAAACAAACGATTAAGTGCTAAAACTTCTAACTTCAACACTATTGCTCATTTTGAATCAGGTAAACTTAAACCAAATCAATGGTATGAAGCGAGTTTCGATTACTTCTGGGTTGGAAAGAAAAACCTAGATAACGTATTTAGAATAGAATTTGTTAACAACGAGCAAATAAATTGGTTTTACGAACGAACCATAAGTTCCTATACAGATCAGCAAAAAGATAAAGTGAGAGTTCGTGCAGTTTTCAAAACACAATCTGATACATGTGCATACAACTTTTTCCTTTTTGGAGGAGAAAAAAAGAATACTTTCTACCAAATTGATAATTTACTCATTCGTCCCCTAGATTTATCGGTAAGATGGAAAGATGATAAGGGACAATTCTTTATTAATTCGTTTCCCGAAAAATAAGCAATTATAAGCAACAAATCCTATTTTTGAACGTTGACTCTTGAGAAAACACTAGCATGAAATTCAAAGTTATATTACTCTCTTTTTTATTCGCTTTTTCTGCGTCTGCACAAATTGGCTCCGGACAATGGCGCTTTCATTCTTCCACTAAAAAGGCAATTGATGTTGTTGCTACCAACGATTTCATTTATACTGCATACGAAAATGGCTTATCTATTTTAGACCTTTCCGATAAGAGCCATACACTTTACAATGCGTTAAACCTATTGTCTGATATTGAAATCACTTGTTTGTATTATGACCAATCCGACCAATCTCTATACATTGGTTATGCCAATGGGAACATTGATAAATTAAAAAAGGATATCATTTACAACATTCCCGCATTAAAATTAGCCCAAGTACCCAATTCAAAACGAATCAATCGCTTTGAAAAAAATGGATCTTTTATATATGCTGCTTGTGATTTCGCTATTTTAAAACTTGACCCCTTAAAAAATGAAGTAAAGGATACGTATTATCCTACCAATTCATTGGAAAAAATATCGGATTTGTGTTTTTCTGTAGATACAATTTTTGCGCTAACACCCTCTAAATTACTATCGGGAATAATTAATAATCCAGCACTAACAGATCAATCACAATGGTCAATAGACAATCGATTGCAGCAAGTTTCAGGATCAACTTTTACGGAAATTGAAATAATGAATTCCGATTTAATCGTTTTAATAAAAGTTGATGGTCCAAATGGTGATATGGTTGTAAAAATTGGACAGCCAAACAATCTCGCTATTTCAAATTTTCCGTGGGCAGCGAAAATAAATTCAATTAATGTGATTAACAATAATCAACTAGCAATAAACGCACAAGGTGGTTTTGCTACATATGATCAAAACTACCTCCAAATATTATTATATGGCACCGGAACTTTCAACCAGGAGTTTTTGGTGAGTCGTTCGGCCTACAATACAAAAGGTATTTGGATAGCAGACATGAATCTTGGATTAATTTGGTTTCCATCGGATTATTTTTCATACGATCGTTTCCCTATTTCTGGAGCAGCTAACAATTCATTTTATTCGATGGATGCTCTGAATGGAAAATTAGCAATTTCTTCTGGGTATTTACTTAACAAATTACCTGCTTTTACCAGAAATGGAATTCATTTTTTTGAGGAGGAGTCATGGAGTTTTACCGATGTGTATGAACAAGTCTGTTGGACAGAATCAAATGTATGGGATTTTTTAGATGTTTCCATCAATCCCAAAAACGCGAAAGAATATGCTGTCAGTACGTATTCTGAAATACCGGTTACCGTTTTTTCGGATGGTCAAGGACAAATTTTCACAGACACCAATTCAACACTCGAAAAAACCGCAATCGGAAATGGATGGTCGCTCGTTTCAGATGTAACCTATGATGAAAAAGGAAATCTGTGGTGTTTAAATGGGTATTCTCAATTTCCACTTAATGTAAAAACTGCTGACGGTACGTGGACTAATTTCGATTTGGGCGCAGCTGCCAAAAATAAATACACTAAAAAAATGATTGTGGATTTTGATGGGAATTTGTGGTGTGCTACCGCTGACGCCGGATTATTTGGATACAATTACAACAATACGCTCCCTAATACCTCTGATGACAAACGCATTCAACTGAAATCAGGAGTAAATTCTGGGGATTTACCATCAGACAATGTAACGGCAATTGCATCGGATTTTGATGGCGAAATTTGGATTGGAACCGATGCAGGATTTGCTATATTATATAGTGGGTCCAATTCGTTCAATGCTGCTGCAGGAGATTATGATGCACAGCGTGTGAAGGTAAAATACGAAGGAAATGTGGAATATGTTCTCGGTTCTACTCACATTACTGATATTGAAGTGGATGGAGGTAATCGAAAATGGGTAGCCACAGCCAATGCTGGGATTTTATTGCTTTCTTCGGATGGTTCAGAAATTCTTGAACAACATACAACCGACAATTCTCCTCTTATTTCAGACGTGATTTACGATATCAAATTAGATCAAACAACTGGCGAACTTTTCATTATTACAGACAAAGGGTTAGTTTCCTACCGAACGAATGCTACCTATGAAGATCCTGAATATAGCTCCACTACGGTATTCCCCAATCCAGTGAGACCAACACATTTTGGACCCGTGACTATTCAAGGGATTCGTTACAACTCTGACGTAAAAATTACAGATGTCGCAGGAAATTTAGTTTATAAAACTGTTTCTAACGGTGGAACAGCAACATGGGATTGCAAAAACCTAAACGGCGAGCGTGTGGCAACAGGTGTTTACCTCATTTGGACAGGGATGAATGAAGGAAAAGGAAAAAAAGTAGGTAAGGTGCTAGTTGTTAATTAGGCGCAATGAAACTTTTCATTTGTTCCCAAAAACTTTTATCGGCAGGAGTAAAACCCTGATTAACATATTCGTGAATGGATTCATTTCTTAAAGACGATAACTCCTTTTTTCCGTAGAACGCATCCAATTTTTCAAGTGAATTCATTGCTGCTGTAAATCCCTGCCAATTCAGTAAATCAATTTCAGTTGAACCCTTCGCTTGAATTCGAATTTGTTCGATTTTATCTTCTGAATAAGCCAATAGTATTAATAAATCCTTCGTTCTAAATTCCAAATAATTAATTCCTGAATAGACTTTTTCTAAAACAGTATCGCTAAAAATCTCAACCAATTCAATCGCCTCATCCGGATTTTCTTCATTCATTTTTTTCCACTCCTCACCAAAAACACCATGAACGATTAAAAACTGTTTAAATTCTTCTTCAAGTGCGGCAAGTTCTTCCGTACTTAATATGCGATATTTTAATGTGTAACTCATAGATGCTGCGAAATTAACGGATTAAATGAAAAAAGTAGATAATAGAAACCAATTTCGATTAAATTTGTCTTAACAACAGAAATGATGAATAAAACGGAAGAATTATTGCAAAAAAGAGCCCAAGCAGGATTGGGAGGAGGTCAAGCTCGTATTGACAAACAACACCAACAGGGTAAATTAACTGCAAGAGAACGTATTGAGATACTATTAGACGAAAACTCATTTCAAGAAATTGGTGCGTTGGTCTCTCATCGATCAAAAGACTTTGGCTTGGATAAGCAGCAATTTCCGGGTGATGGAGTAATAACGGGCTTTGGAACAATTCACGACCGAACGGTTTATGTGTTTTCACAAGATTTCACTGTACTTGGTGGTTCATTATCTGAAAGTCATGCATTAAAAATCTGTAAAATTATGGATATGGCCATGACCAATGGCGCTCCTATAATTGGACTTAACGATTCCGGTGGTGCGCGAATTCAAGAAGGGGTAGTTTCCTTGGCGGGTTATGCAGATATTTTCTACAGAAATACAAGAGCATCCGGTGTCATTCCTCAAATTTCGGTAGTTATGGGACCTTGTGCGGGTGGTGCTGTATATTCTCCCGCCCTAACCGATTTTATTTTTATGGTGGAAGATACTTCCTATATGTTTGTTACTGGACCAAATGTTGTGAAAACGGTTACACATGAAGAAGTTTCGGCTGAAGATTTAGGTGGAGCAAGGACGCATGCAGAAAAATCAGGAGTGAATCATTTCACTTCACCTAATGATGTTGCTTGCCTAAAACAAGTACGTGAATTAATTACCTTTATGCCTCAGAATTACGCCGAGAAGGCCCCTCAAATAACTGATTTCACGTTTTCAGATAAAAAATTAGACCACATAAATTCCATTTTACCAGCAAATTCTAACCTTCCTTATGATATCCGAAAAGTAATTGATTGTCTTATTGATGATGATACTTTCCGAGAGGTACATGCTGATTTCGCTAAAAATATTGTGGTTGGCTTTGCTCGATTAGATGGAAGAACCATTGGTATTGTCGCCAATCAACCGGCAAGCATGGCGGGTGTTTTGGATATTGATTCATCTCGCAAAGGCGCTCGCTTTGTTCGTTTTTGTGATTCGTTTAATATTCCATTATTGGTTGTTGAAGATGTTCCTGGTTTTTTACCTGGCACAGATCAAGAATGGAGAGGAATTATAACGCATGGTGCCAAATTACTCTATGCATTTTCAGAAGCTACGGTTCCGAGAATTACAGTAATTACACGAAAAGCTTATGGTGGAGCATTTGACGTTATGAATTCCAAAAATATTGGTGCAGACTTAAATTTTGCATGGCCAACAGCTGAAATAGCGGTTATGGGTGCAAAAGGAGCAGCAGAAATCATTTTCAAAAGAGAAATTTCAGAAGCTACAGATTCAGAAGCAAAATGGAAAGAAAAAGAAGCAGAATATGCCGAATTATTTACAAACCCATACCGCGCTGCCGAAAGAGGATTTGTAGATGAAGTAATTCTTCCAGAAGAAAC
The DNA here is from genome assembly GCA_945863425.1 of Lishizhenia tianjinensis. Taxonomy (GTDB): domain Bacteria; phylum Bacteroidota; class Bacteroidia; order Flavobacteriales_D; family Crocinitomicaceae; genus UBA952. The sequence goes on along the minus strand of CAMBBW010000025.1, from coordinate 2,615 downwards.
CCGCGAAAGATTAATCCATGGATTCAAGATGCTAGAAAACAAATCGGAACAACTTCCACGCAAAAAACATGGAAACATTCCGTTATAAACCCAACCGTATTATTTAACAGTATTCGTTAAAAGCTTCACTTAAATTTTCAGCTATCATCACAGGACTTGCTCCTTCTATATGGTGTCTTTCCACAAAATGAACCAATTTACCCTCTTTAAATAATGCGATAGATGGAGAAGATGGAGGATATGGAAGAAAGTAATTTCTTGCTTGGTTAGTTGCCTCGGCATCTACACCTGCAAATACAGTTACTAACTCAGTAGGAACCTTTTCATTGTTTAAAGCCAGTTTTACGCCTGGACGCATATTTCCTGCAGCACATCCACAAACGGAATTGACAACAACTAATAAAGTACCTTGATTATTTTGAATTGCTTGATCTACAGCTTCTGATGTAGTTAATTGTTCAAACCCAACCTGAGTCAAGTCTTGTTTCATTGGTTGCACTAATTCTGCTGGATACATATTTTTGAATTTTAAACAAAATTACAGATAAATTTCGATTGAATCTACAGCTACCAACAATATCCAATTCCAAGGTTTAATCCAAATGAAAAATAATTAGTTGAAACCATTTCAGTATTTACAACTTGCCTTACTGAAAATCGAGTGATTGGCATCAAGGATACCTTTATTCCTGATTGAGAATAATACGATAATTCGAGTCCACCATTGAATGAAGTCGAGTAGGGAGAAGCTGTTGCTTGAAATGCGCTCGAAATTGATTGACTATTCAAATAGTATCCGTTCGTGGCTCTTAATATTCGTCCAACAGAAACACCTGCAAAAGGATTTACCCCATATTTTCCAATACGAAGGGAATAACCCAAATTTATTGGTATACTTAAATATTGATATTTATTTAGGAATTGAGCACTATAATTGACATTACTATAATCTGTTTTTTCTCCCCACACGAAATAATCTAATCCACTAGATAGTGTAAATCCTTTATAATTAAGCAAATACTTGAATGAAACATCCCAAGAAGTAATTCCAATTTCTTCTGCTTTGCGCTTTTCTAGGTAATTTTTCTGAGTATAAAACGCAGAGACAACAGGTGAATTCAGTTTTTTGAAAATGCTTTCAACCGAACTGATTCCGCAGTAAAACCCGACGTAATGAGATACTAATTGATTTTTATTTTTCCGTTCAGGATTTAATAGTTCAACTTTGTTAACGTCCATTGCTGAACATTTACGAATATCCATGTTGATGAATGTATCTTTATCTCGAATCACTAAATCACTTGAACTCTCAATAACATATGTAGCGGTATCTTTCAATTGTTCCTTCTCATCAAAGCTCAATTTTCCTGTTAAATCAACTGGATTAGTTTGTTTATTTTCTTCAAATTGAGGGTTTTCAATTTCGAAATGCTGTGATTGGAACGATTCTCTGAGTCTTGGGTTTTGAATGAACACGTTTGAATTAGAAATTAAATCCTTCATTTCTTTAGGTTTAGTTTGCTTCAATTTATCAGGCGTATCATTTATTAATCGGTTTTTAATCACTCCTTTTTTCGATGAATTTGAAGCTATTTTTCGATCCGTATCATCCCCATTGAACCATGTGAATGAAAATAAAAGACACGCAATTAAAGAAAACCCTCCCGTGATCCACCAAAAGAACAATGTCCTTTTGTTCTTTCTATCGCCCTGTATAAGATCTAGGCGTTGATTGATATCCAAAATATAATTTTCCGGGATTTCCTCCGAAAAATCAGGTTCAATACTTTTTCGGAATAGATTATCTATTTGTTCATCTTGTTTCATGACTCATTTCTAGTTTTAAGAGTTCCTTTAATTTCTTGCGCGCTATTTTCGTATGCCATTTGGAGGTTTGCTCCGAAATACCTAACATTTCTCCTATTTCTTTGTGAGAATATCCGTCTATTGCAAATAAATTGAATACAGCACGTGTTCCTTCAGGTAGTTCTAAAAGTATATGATGTAAAAATTCATCGTTTATTTCATATTCGATTACAGATGTAACCCCAACAGTAGACTCAACCCAAGCATCTTGTTGAAAAAGGGTTTGATACTTTTTATTTCTGCGATACTCATCAATGATTTCATTTGTGATGATCCGTTTTATCCAGCTAAAAAACTTAGCTTCTTGGTAGCGATCCAAATAGTTTATTATTTTGATGAATGCATTATTAACCAAAGTCAAATGATCTTCATCATTTTTGCGATACCTCCGAGCAACACTAATTAATATGGGATAACATAATTTATATAGTTCCAACTGCGCTTTTCTGTCGAAAGCAAACGCTTTATTCAATAATTCGGCACTCGGTTCTTGCATTTTCCTTTGATACTCTATTAAAGATAACGAATATTATTGCGTTGAGGAGGTGCATTGATTCTTTTAAGTAGTTAGTCAGAAATTATTTGACGGTAAAAACCCTTTTTAAGCCCATTTTACGTAAACCTACTTAGACACTTTCGTACTCCTACGTAATTGCGTATTCGTAGCAGTGTGTATTTTGATTTCGTTTCAAGTGCTTTTCTTTCATGCCCTTGCATTTAGCTGCAGATTTGTCTCATAAACAAACGCA
>CAMBBW010000024.1 GCA_945863425.1 Lishizhenia tianjinensis | reverse complement strand
GCTTCTCTGAAATTGCAAAAAACGATTGCTTGTTCTCCCTTGAAAGAACATAAAAGTTTTAATAATCCTTCAAATTTAGCATCGGGTTTAACGGTTACTTTCCATTTTACAAAATCAGGCTCAGTGGAACGATCCAAAAAATAAAGAGTTTCAAAATCTTGAACCGGAAAGAAAGAAGGAATTTCCTGCAATTCAGTGGCAGAAACCAAAGTGACACCTTCTAATTGAACCAATTCTTGTGTAATAAAATCCAATTGGTCATAAAATCCAAATTCCAAACATTTATCGTATTCATCAATCACAAGGGATTTAACTTTTTTCAATTCGAGCCTACCTCTATCAATGTGATCACACAAACGCCCGGGGGTTCCAATAACCAAGTGACATTTCCCTTCGAGGCTTTTGCGCTCTACTTGAACCGAATGCCCTCCATAACATGTTGTCACTTTCAGCCCGGTTTTTATGGATTTGAAAACTTGTTCAATTTGAACAGCCAATTCGCGCGTTGGTGCAATAATCAATGCCTGTAATTCTAGTTTTTCGGCATCAATACTTTCTATCAAAGGCAATAAAAACCCAACAGTTTTCCCAGAACCTGTTTGTGACAACAAAATTCTGTTTTTCTGATTCGCTGTTTTCAGCATACGGTGTTGAAGTTCATTTAAATTTTCAAAACCTAAATTATGGACGTATTGCTGAAGTTGTTCGTGGGAAATTGACATGATTCTTTGAGTTACGGGCACAAAGAAACGGATTCCGCAGCGAAATCCATTATAAAACGTAATTTTGTACAAAGACAGTTGATATGCCCCATATTGTTTTAGTGGAAGATGAAACGAGCTTGCATGAGTTAATTAAACTTAATTTAGAGCTTGAAGGACATACCGTTAGCTCATTTTTTACCGGAAATGAAGCCATGAAAAACCTTGATCAAAGCGCAAAAGCAGATTTGGTGATTTTAGACATTATGTTACCGAATGTGAGTGGTCTTGATATTTGTGTGGCAATTCGGAAAAACAGTGAGGTCCCCATTCTTTTTTTGTCTGCCAAAGGAACTACTTCAGATCGAATCATTGGATTAAAAAAAGGGGGTACAGATTACCTTGTAAAACCCTTTGATTTAGAAGAATTATTACTAAAAGTTTCAATTCTAGTGCGAACACCAAAAGTAAAGCAAGAACAAACTAAAGTAGTTGTTAATGATAAAACAGTTGATTTCGTTACCTTTGAAGTTAGGGATACGGCGAATCAATTAGTAGCGACGCTGACCAAAAAAGAAATAGAGTTGTTACGTTTGTTTGATTCAAAAGCTGGTCAAGTAATTTCTCGCAATGAAATATTGGACTCCGTTTGGGGACAAGATCAATTTCCTTCGAGCAGAACTGTTGATAATTTCATCGTTGGGTTTCGAAAATTATTTGAGGTTGACCAAAGAAACCCTCAATTTTTCCAATCCATACGAGGGGTAGGATATAAATTTATAAAAGTGAATTAAAATATGGCATCTGTTTCATCAGAAAAGCAATTAAAATACGATCGGGCATACCTTCGTTTAGCCGCTTCTTGGGCTGAGTTATCACATTGCATGCGTAAAAAAGTGGGCGCAATTATTGTTAAGGACGGCATGATTATTTCGGATGGATACAATGGTACTCCTTCAGGTTTTGATAATTGTTGTGAAAATGAATTAGGGGAAACACAATGGTATGTGTTGCATGCGGAAGCGAATGCGATATTAAAAGTAGCAAAATCAACGAATAATTGCAGCGGGGCAACCTTATATTTAACGTTGTCTCCTTGTAAAGATTGTAGTAAATTGGTGATTCAATCCGGAATAAAACGAGTTGTGTTTCAAAATGGATACAAAGATCCGGAAGGAATAAATTTTTTAGTTCAAGCGGGAATAGATGTAGAACAAATTGAAAACATTGAAGATGGAGAAAAATAAATGGTGGCTTCCACTTGTGGTTTCAATTACCTTGTGCGTAGGTTTAATCTTGGGACATGTGGTTACGCGCAATGGCGTGTTTTCTGGAAATGGCTATGATGGAAACCGAATTCAAAAGCTACAAGACATCCTTAATTTGATTGATAAAAATTACGTTGATAATGTTAATCCAGATAAGGTTTTTGAGGAAAGTATTGTTGAGATGTTACACAAACTCGACCCACATTCAAACTACATTCCGGCCAGCGAACAACAACGTGCTGCCGAAATGATTGAAGGAAAATTTGGGGGCGTTGGATTACGTTACTTTATGTTGCGTGATACTATTTGCATTACCCACGTAATTAAAGGGTCTCCCTCTGAAAAAATAGGAGTCAAGGCTGGAGATAAAATTGTTGTAATTGATGGTAAAAATGTTGCTAAAGTAAAAATTGAGACCGACAAAGTAATGTCCATGCTTAAAGGAGCGGAAGGAACCAAGGTGAATGTTCAAATTGTAAGACAAAAGAAAAAAATGTCTTTTAGTATTACACGGGGAACAATTCCAATTGAATCTGTCACATCCGCTTACTTAACCGGAAACATTGGATACATAAAAATTGAACAATTTTCGGTAAATACGGCCGAAGAATTTAGATCAGCTGCCAACGCACTCAAAGGAAAAGGGATGCAGAAACTAATTCTCGATCTTCGCAACAATGGGGGTGGGGTTTTAGGTTCTGCAACAGAAATAGCAGACGAATTTTTGAAAGACGGACAAACCATCTTAAAAACCATTGGTAAAAAAATCGGAACTAAATACTACAAAGCAACCTCTGCTGGCGAATTAGAAAACATGCCTTTGGCCATTTTAATCAATGCGAATTCAGCTTCAGCAAGTGAAATCGTGGCAGGTGCAATTCAAGACAATGATCGTGGAACTGTATTTGGTCGCCGATCTTTTGGAAAAGGACTTGTTCAAGAAGACAACAAACTAAGAGACGGAAGTGTTATCCGTTTAACAATCGCGCGCTACTACACTCCAACTGGACGATGCATTCAGCGACCTTACAACGGTAAATATGACGAATACTACCAAGATCGTGGAGGAGAAAATGATGCGGAATTATACCATCCAGATAGTACAATCTTTGTTGATTCGTTGAAATTCAAAACACCAAAAGGAAAAATCGTTTATGGAGGTGGTGGAATCATGCCGGATGTATTTGTTCCGTTTGATTCGACTGGAAACAACATGTACTATGCTGCATTGCGCATGTCTCCAGCATTTCAAGCATTTTCATTTGACTATGTAGAAAACAAACGCGACCAATGGAAAAACGTAGATGATTTTATCACTCGTTTTGTGGTGGATGACATGCTATTGGCTCAATTCGCAGCCTATGTGCAACGAGAGTTCAAAATTCCTTTTGATCGAACAAGCTTCATCCAAAGCAAAAAACAAATTGCTCGATTATTAAAGGCGCAGATAGCGCAACAATTATTTGATGATTTAGGATTTTATAAAGTGTATAACGCTGAAGATAATGAGTTTGCCAAGGCGCTGCAGTGGTTGAAAAAGTAATCCATTTAAATCGATTCATGTAAAGCCGTTTTTGTGTTTCGTTTGTAATTGAGCCAATCGACTAAAGTGGATAATTATTCCATAGAGAAATTAATGATAAGCAAACGATGCAACAAACTAAATGAGACTTCCGCCTTACAACAATTTTCCGCGTATTTCGGACAACAAAGTACTGTTGCGACAAATTCAATTTTCCGACATCAAAGACATTATTGAAATTTCATTCTATGACTCTATTCAAGCAACGTCGTTGACACAAGCAATAGAAATGCAAGCTAAAATAAATTTGGACTACATCAAAGGAAATTCAATACACTGGGGCATTGCCGATAAATCAACAAACAAAATTGTTGGAACTTGTGGTTATTATCGTGGACTCAACAAAGGCGAAGGTGAATTGGGTTGTGTTTTACTACCTCAATATCGAAGAAAAGGCTATATGACTTTTGCAATGTTGTTAGCAATTGAATTTGGGCTAAATAATATTGGACTAACACGCATTAGGGCCATAACAACTAAACAAAACGAAAGAGCAATAAAACTTATTGAGAAACTTAGCTTTATTAAAATTGCAGATTTGGGCGACAATGAAGTAGAATACGAAATAAGACACGATTTAAATGTAACGGCCTAATAAAAAAATCTATCTTCTGAACAGCGATTTAAATAAAAGCTGGGCCATATTTACTAAGCAGCAAACCGATTACACTAAAACCTCCAAAAGATAGTAAGCATAGAGAACACGATATAGGAAATTCAAGTTTCCTGAACTCAATTCAGATTTATTTCCTACTTAGTGGCTTTTCAATAATTATGAATAGAAAACCAAATAGGATAACACCCCCGTTTTTTAGTAAAAGTGTTATTGCTAGGGAATTGAATTGTATCATTGAAAAACACCAATAAATTAATATACTGGAACCTAAGTACATTCCAAATTTTTTCAAGTTATAAGGAATTGGATAATGAACTTGTCCCAAAACATAGGATAAAACCATCTGAAAGGCATAAACGATTAAGGTGGCCCAGGCACTTGCCCAATAACCATAAATTGGGATGAAAACCAAGTTAATTCCAATCGTGAGAATTGCCCCAGAAATAGCAATATAGGCCCCAAACTTTGTTTTGTTTGACAACTTATACCAAATGCTTTGATTAAAATACACCCCAAGAAAAACATTGGCAAGCAGTAATATCGGCACCACCCCAAGTCCTACCCAGTAGCTTTCGTTTTGAATAAAGTATTTCAAAACATCTATATTCAATGAAACGCCGAGAAAGATCAAACAAAGAAATGCAAGGAAATAATTCATCACTTTCACATAAATTTGATTCTTGTTTTCACTTTTATGTTGGGCGAAAAAAAAGGGTTCGGCAGCATAACGAAATGCCTGAATAATGATCGTGACCAACATCGCCAATTTGTAACAGGCACTATAAATTCCTACTTGTGCTTCCGCATGCATGAGCGAGGAAGGGTCTGTTTCATCATACAATAAATGCTTCAATAAAATTCTATCCAACGTTTCGTTAATAATCCCTGCAAAACCGGCGATTACCAATGGTGCAGCATAAAGTAGCATGGCTCGAATCAATTGTCCATTCGGTTTGAAAGAAACCTGCAGAAAATCTTTATACAACAAAACGGGTTTAATAGCAGAAGAAATTAGGTTTGCTAATAAAATGTAGAACACCCCTTTTTCTGGATTATTCGGGTCGAATAAAATCAGCATAAACACTAAATTCAATAGGATATTTATGAATATAGAAGCAAAGTTAATTCCGGCAAATTGAAGCGCTTTTTCCTCTGCTCGCAAGCGAGCCAATGGTAGTGCCGATATTCCGTCTAAAACTACAATTAACCCCAAGAGTAAAATATACTCCGGATGTTCATTGAATAACAAGGCATTGGCAATGGACTGATTAAACAAGAAAATTGCCGCCAAAAAAAACAAATTAATTATAGTGAGTATAAAAAACCCACTGGCAAACACTTCTTTTTCGTTCGTGTTTTCCTTTCGAAATCGAAAATAAGCTGTTTCCATCCCAAAGGTCAGTAACACAACTAGAAAGGCAACCCAAGCATACAATTCAGAAACAACGCCATAATCTGCAGCATTGGTAAATTTGTAGGTGTATAATGGAACGAGCAGATAATTTAATAACCTACCCACAATACTTGATAGACCATAAACCGCGGTTTGTCCGGCTAATTTCCGGATAGGGTTACTCATTCCCCTTTAAAATTTGCTTTTCTTTTTTCCATAAATGCACTTGTTCCTTCTTTAAAGTCGGCTGTTCCAAAGCATTTACCAAATTCACTAATTTCCACATCGTATCCATTTACACCATCTATAAAATTGGCATTTACAGAACGAATGGCAGCTTCAATGGCTGTCCCGGAATTTTGAATAATTTTAACTGCAATTTCCTCTGCTTTTGCTAATAATTGTTCTGGTTCGACAACATAATTCACTAGTCCCCAGCTAAGCGCGTCTCCTGCATTTATCATACCTGCGGTGAAAACCATTTCATTGGCTTTTCCTCTTCCTACTAGTTGTGTCAAACGTTGTGTGCCGCCGTATCCCGGAATTACACCCAAAGAAACTTCAGGAAGTCCCATTCGGGCATTCGTTGATGCCAAACGGATGTGCGATGCCATTGCTAATTCTAATCCACCGCCCAATGCAAAACCATTAATAACAGCGATTACGGGTTTATTCATGTTTTCAATGAAATTAAATAAAAGCGCTTGACCTTCTGCCGCTAGGGTTTTTCCTTCTTCCACAGAAAAGGAAGCGAATTCCTTAATATCTGCTCCCGCCACAAATGCTTTTTCACCCGATCCGGTAATAATTATAACTCGGATAGATTTGGAACTATTGGCAAGAGATAGACACGCATGCAACTCAAAAATAGTTTCTTTGTTCAAGGCGTTTAATTGAGTCGGTCTATTTATGGTAACTATTGCTAATTGATCCTTTTCTTCAAAAAGTATATTTTGGTACATAAGCGATTTTTTGGTAAAGATAAAGTTTGAACACTAAAATTCAAGTTATTTTAAAGACTTTATGTGGCTTTATTTGCGCTTTTATTGGAATAAATAACTAAATTTGATTTTACAAAACACAAAAGTATATTCTCTAATTAGGTAGTTGTATGAAAAAGAAAACCTTTATTGTTCCTCATGATTTTACTCCAGTTGCAGACAATGCATTAGATCATGCCATCCGAACCGCTGCTCCGCTTGGTGCACAAATTTATGTTTTACACGTAGTTTCGAAAGAAAAGAGCATTTCTGAAGCTGAAGAGAGTTTAGATCATGTAGTAAAAAAATTCGACCATTTGGGAGTAGACTTAATTCCAAGTGTGAGAATAGGAAGTATATTTGAAGATATCGGTGATTTTGCGAAAGAGCATCAAGCTGAATTAATTTTCATGGGAACTCATGGTGCACATGGTTGGCAACACATCACTGGTAGTCATGCACTGAAAGTAGTTACTAATTCAGATGTGCCTTTTGTAATTGTACAAGACAAAAAAATTAAATTGGAAGGATACAAAAACATCGTTGTTCCAATGGATTTACATAAAGAAACAAAGCAAAAATTAGCTATGGTTTCTAATCTTGCTGCGTATTTTAATTCTAAGGTGCACGTAGTTACGCCGGACGAGACAGATGAATTCCTGAAACATCACGTGCAAGCTAACATTCAATTTGCGAAGAGGTTCTTTTCTGAACGAGACGTAGAAATGGAATCTTCTATTGTTCCACGTAGTGGATTTGATAAAGAAGTTGTTAAATACGCGGTTGGAATTGATGCAGATTTAATTGCCATCATGAATATTAATAAAACCAGTTTCTTATCCGCAATTACGGCAAATTATGAACAATATATTATCACGAATGACGCTAAAATTCCGGCATTGATCGTTAATCCAATTGAAACAGGTGGATACGGACAAAGTATCTTGTTTAGCTAATAATAAATGAAATGATTGGAAAGGAGGGTTATTAACTCTCCTTTTTTTTGTTCCAATAAATCGAAAATAAAATACCGTTCATCAGAACAATGAGCAGTGTTATTGGGGGAAAATAATATGGCCATTTTAAAGGCGTCCACCAATTGCTAACACCAATAATCAGTGGGTGCAACAGATTAACTAGCAAGGCCCATTTCCCATAGTGAAACCACTTTTGAGGAAATTTATTTGGCCAAATTGAAGTTAAAAAAGGAAATGTCATAATCGCTATAGATGTTAGGCCTGAAACTAGCACTAAAACACCTTTTTCAGATAAACTGTCTTGAACATATAACTCCGCAAAATTGCCTAGCAACCCCAAATAAAACGCTAAGGCAATATGAATGGCACCAAATCCAAAGGCACTTAACCCAAACAACCTTCGAGGAGGTAATTTTTTAGAGAAATTCATCAAAGACATTCCCAAAAATGCAGCGGCAGACCAAGCGACAGCCTTATTAAAAACAAACAACAAATAACTTATATCTAATTGTTTTCCAAAATGATAACGCACAACAGCATAACCATAAAACACTAAAAATAAGACAAGTATTTTGTTCATGCCTCTGGATATTCAATCTTCCAAAGATAGAGTCCACTGGCAGCGATGGATTGAGAGGCCGCACTTCTATTTTTTTGTTCAATTATACCAGGTAAATCTGTCAAGAGAATCTTACCTGTGCCAATATCCAACAATGTTCCCACAATCGACCTCACCATATTTCGTAAAAATCGATCTGCTGAAATTTCAAATACTAATTGACCGTTTTCTACGTGCCAACTTGCTAAATATACGGTGCAAATATGCGTTTTAACATCTGTATGAACCTTAGCAAAAGAACTAAAATCTTGTGTGCCTAATAAAAATCCACACGCTTCTTGCATTTTGTTAATTTCCAGTTCTTTAGCGAAATAAGTGCTTTTACCCAGTAAAAATGGGTTTTTTTGTTGATGAATAAAATACCGATAGGTTCGTTTGGTAGCACTAAAGCGCGCATGTAAAGTTGAATCAACAAGAAAAACGGATTGAACCGAAATTGCTTGTGGCAACATACTATTGAGTTTGTAAGACAGTTGATTGGTGTTTATCTCATTCTCAAAATCAACATGAAAAAAGTATTGTTTTGCATGAACTCCAGCATCCGTGCGACCACAACCAACAATTGGTATCTCTTGACCGGAAAATAATTTTTGCAGTTCTATTTCAACGGCTTCTTGCACCGAAATTTGACCCAATTGACGCTGCCACCCATAAAATGGGGTTCCATCATAAGAAATTTCAATAAAATAGCGGAAGAAAATCACAAATAAAAACCTATTCCACCGTTACGCTTTTCGCTAAATTCCGTGGTTGATCAACGTTGCATCCTCTCATTACCGCAATGTGGTATGATAATAACTGAAATGGAATAGTTGCTAATAAAGGCACTAAATATTCATTGGTTTCAGGAATTTCGATAACCTCGTCAGCTAACTCCCTCACATGAACATCTCCTTCAGTAACAATGGCAATAATTTTTCCTTTGCGGGCTTTAACCTCTTGGATGTTTGAAACAACCTTTTCATACGAATTGCCTTGAGTAGCAATCACAAAAATGGGCATGTTTTCATCAATCAATGCAATCGGTCCGTGCTTCATTTCAGCAGCTGGATAACCTTCAGCATGAATGTAGGAAATCTCTTTCAATTTCAACGCTCCTTCTAATGCAACCGGGAAAGAGCTTCCTCTTCCCAAGTATAATGCATTTGTGGCATCTTTATAAGTGCTTGCAATTTTTTCGATGTGAGCATTTGTTTCCAAAACGCGTTTTACTTTATTTGGAATTGCTTCCAATTCGGCAAGCATGGTATGCAAAACGGAAGTGGTAATAGTTCCTTTTTTGTGGGCCAATGTAAGTGCTAATAACGTTAAAATAGTAACTTGACCAGTAAAAGCTTTTGTTGATGCCACTCCAATTTCTGGTCCAGCATGCGTATAAGAACCTGCATCAGTAATACGAGAAATAGACGATCCCACCACATTACAAATACCTAAAATAGTTGCCCCTTTTGATTTCGCAAGCTCCAAAGCTGCCAGAGTGTCTGCCGTTTCGCCTGATTGAGAGATCGCAATTACCACATCATTTTCATGAATAATTGGATTTCGGTACCTGAATTCACTTGCGTATTCAACCTCAACATTGATTCGTGCTAAATCTTCGATTAAATATTCTCCAACCAATCCTGCATGCCAAGATGTTCCACAAGCAACGATAATTAATCGGTTGGCCTGAATCATTTTATCTTCGTATTCACGAATACCCCGCAGAGAAACCCAACCTTCATCCGTGTTTAATCTTCCTCTAAAACAATCCAAAATGGAACGCGGTTGTTCATAAATCTCTTTCAGCATGAAATGCTCATATCCTCCTTTTTCCAAGGCTTCCAATTCTAATTCTAATTGTTGGATATAAGGCGTTTTTTGTTGATCTCCTATGTTGTATAATTTCAACCCATCTTCCAAATCAATTACAGCAATTTCCTCATCTTCCATATACACCACTTGTTTGGTATATTCTACAATTGGAGTTGCGTCTGACGCTAAATAAAAATCTCCGTCAGTGCCAATTCCAAGAACCAATGGGCTACTTTTTCGAGCGGCAACCAATCTGCTTGGATAATTCTTTGATATTGCTACAATAGCATACGCTCCAACCACGTGATGTAAGGCAATGCGCAAGGCTTCACCAAACCACACATTTTCTTTTTTCGAAATATTATCTACCAAGTGAACCAACACCTCGGTGTCTGTTTCACTTTTAAAAACATATCCTTGACTAATTAACTCCTTACGAAGCGAATCATAATTTTCAATAATTCCATTGTGAATCAGTGCAATAGACCCATCCATAGAAACATGAGGGTGTGCATTAATATCATTTGGCAGGCCATGAGTAGCCCATCTAGTGTGACCAATACCTGCATGACCCGTCACATTAAACTGAGTGGCGTATTCCTCTAAATTAGAAACTTTACCTGCTCGTTTATAAACCGACAAATCACCGTTAGATAATAAGGCAACACCAGCGCTGTCGTATCCTCTGTATTCTAGTCTTTTAAGTCCTTTAAGGACGATAGGGAAAGCTTCTTTTTTCCCAATATAGGCAACAATTCCACACATAATTTAGTAGGTTGTGTAAGTGAGAATTAATTTAGGTTTTATTTTATTGGTCGAATTTAGTCCATTAAAAACTAATCGTTCCGCTGAATTGATAAAATAACGTGGGGATATTACTAAGCCTGTGTTTTCTAATTCGCCTTTTGTGAGCGCTTGGACGTAATCACGAATATCCACAAAAAAATGTTTTTTGAAATCGCTGTATTCTCCTAAAGCAGATAAACTGGTGTAGTAGTTGTCAGTGCTTTTCACCTTTGTAGAAACGGAGACGGCACTTCCAGGCTTGAATCTATATCCGGTTTGATATTGTATTGGCAAGGTTAATTCAGCACGATGAATTACCGTGTTTTTGGGTAAGTTTACTAACCCAGGGATTTTCACAATTGCCCGGTGTTTAAATGCCTGTGCATAAAACTCACTTTGGCCAAGTGCATTATTCTGAATAACAGCTGTAACATTTGAACTTGTAGTGATGGAAACATTGGTGAAATCTGCGCAACTGGCATTCAATAATAAATCATAAGTCTTATAGACGCCCTCTTGATGAAAATACATGGTTAATTTTGAGGCTGGATCGTTTAACTTAACATACAATGCGGCTCCGGTACCAGCGGATTGAGGACCATTATTTGTTTTAATGTGTAAGCCTTTGAAATACGTTAAGAAATTTTCGTTACTCGCAAATGTAGTGCCGCCACTAGCCGCCTCAGCAATTAATGTTTTTGCAAAATTTGTGTCTAAATGAATCCGTAATTGGGCTTCAACGGTATCTCCTGCCACAATTGTACCCTCATTTGGTGCGGGCGTTATCGTGCCTTCCCCTGCGAGAACCAAGTTCGTAGCTTTGGTTGTCTTAGTTGAAAAGGAATAATAAGTTGAGTCAATATACAAATCCTCGTTCAATTCATATACTTCAAAAGTTTGCGGACTCAAATCACCATAATATCCTGCATATTCTAACGCCAATACAACAGAATCCATAACAATAGTAGAAATATCTCCAAAGTTTGGATTAATGTTTGCCAACCTGAATTGGGTGTAAACAGAAGCATTGAACTCCCCAAACTTGGGATCGTTGTAACTCCCCAAAAGACCATTTGGTCCATTATCTGTTATTATTGAATCTTCTTCTAGGGTATACGTTTCCAAATTAAAAGTATCAGTAGTTATACCTCCTAATAGTTCGTTTGGATCAATTGTATCTTTACCGACAGTAGTATCTTTTTTCTTACACGACACGAATAAAATTGCCATAACAAAAAACAGCGCCAATAATTTGACTAACTCGTTTTTATTAGAAACAATTTTGTGTGTCATTTTTCTTATGCTAAAACAGATTCATCAATTATTTTGTCAAAAAAGGCAGACAATTCCTTCGCCTGATTTTCTTCGGGAACATAATCTAACTTCAAACAAGATGCCTCATCAAAAATACTTTTCATTTCAGGAGAAATAGCCTCTGTTCCAACGTTGATTCCATCCACATATTGTGTAATTGATCGCGTTAAGCCCGTACAGCTTGTATCGGAAAATTTATTTGCAATCTCTTTAGAAATTCCGTCAAACATTAATTTCTCAGGCAATCTACTATCCCAAGGTGCATCAAATGTATCTTCATAAATACTATAGACCACTTTTGTATTGGCAAAATGAGGGTCTTTATTATAAACAAACTTGATATACAAGGCCATCAAGGAAGTTAACCAACCGTTGCAATGAATAATATCCGGCTGCCACCCCAATTTTTTAACGGTCTCTAAAACACCTCTGCAAAAGAAAATGGAACGCTCATCGTTATCGGAATAAAAATTACCGCTTTCGTCCTTTAGCGTATCTTTTCGTTTAAAATACTCATCATTATCAATAAAATATACTTGCATTCTGGCTGCAGAAACAGAAGCAACTTTGATAATTAATGGATGATCGTGATCGTCAATTGTTAAATTTTGTCCGGATAGTCGAATCACTTCATGGAGTTGGTGTCTTCTTTCGTTGATACAACCATATCTCGGCATAAAGACTCTAATTTCTTTGCCTATTTCTTGAATCACTTGAGGCAGCCTTCTAGCTGTTGAGGAGATTTCAGTTTTCGGTAAGAAAGGGAATATTTCCTGGGAAATAAAAAGAATTTTCTTTTTTTCCATGCAATGTAAAATGCTAATTTAGAATGCAAAATTACGTAAAAATTACTGATTTTCAAAAAAAGACCTAGTTTTGTCATCTTTATGGAAAACCCAGACAAAATAAATGTAATTTCATCTGCTTCAGACTTGAAGCAACAAATAGCTATATGGAAAACAAATCCATCTTGTACGGTAGGGTTTGTCCCAACAATGGGTGCGCTTCACGAAGGTCATTTGAAATTAGTTGAAAAAGCCATACAAGAAAATGATTTTGTGGTGGTAAGCATCTTTGTAAACCCCACCCAATTCAATAATCCAGCTGATTTAAGTTTGTATCCACGGACCTTGGAAAATGACTTATTATTGCTCTCAAAAATAGGTTCTTGCTTCGTTTTTACTCCTTCAATTATTGATGTTTACCCTGAAAACGATCCGTATAAACCCATTCATCTTCAAGGACTTGATGCCACGATGGAGGGTGAATTTAGACCAGGTCATTTTCAAGGAGTTGTTCATGTTGTTCATAATTTGTTTAACCTCGTTCTTCCCAACAAAGCGTATTTTGGGAAAAAGGACTTTCAGCAATTGGCTATTATCCGCTTTATGAATTCATATTTTCATTTTCCAATTGAAATTGTTGCATGTGAAACAATTAGAGAATCAAACGGCCTGGCAATGAGCAGCAGAAACGTACGCTTAAGCGATGAAGAGAAAAATGATGCCCTTGTAATTATTGATTCGCTTTATTTAATGAAAGAATTGAAAGAAAATGGATTGTCCCCAACTGAAGCGGAAAGAAAGTGTATCTGGTTTTTCAACCAAAGTAATTTAAAACTAGAATACCTAACATTGGTAGATTCGGAAACACTTAAGCCGTTACTAACAGAATGGTCTACGAAAACAACATGCTGCATAGCTGCTCAATGTGGTGCCGTGCGGCTTATTGATAATTTGGAATTTTAGTTTGCCATTCCAAGATTGATAATAGCGTCTCCTTTAAAAACCACGGGTGATTCGTTAGCACAAATTACGTAACCGGAAGTGGGTGATTTGATTTTTTTTTCAAAATTACCATACGGATCTGTTACAATCGCTAGCACTGTTCCTTTCTCTACTTGTGAGCCATTTTTCACCAAGGCTTGAAACATCCCAGAATTAGGAGCCCTCAACCAGCGAGATTCATTCAACACAATGGATTCACGATCTTTGCTAATGTCAATTTTATAATTGCGCATGCCCAGGTGAGAAATTATTCTTTTCGTTCCATTTAATCCTTCTTCCACCACCATTTCTTCTATGCTATTAGCCATCCCACCTTCAAATAAAAGAATATTTTTTTTCATTTTTATCATCGATTCCCGAATAGTCTTAGAAATTAAAGACGAATTTAAAATAAATGGGGGATTGAATACTCTGGCCAGTTCCATACTTTCCGGATCAGACATTACGCATCTTATTTGAGGAAAATTGTTTCGTTGAGCCGCACCAGTATGAAAGTCAATAATATAATCACAATGAGGAGCAATTTCCTTCATAAAATGATAGGCAAATTGACTAGCTAATGAACCCTTTGCACTTCCTGGAAAGCTTCTGTTTAAATCTCTTCCGTCTGGCAATTCTCGTTTTATATTCAGAAAACCAAAAATATTAAATACGGGTAAACAAATAATCGTTCCACGGGTTGGCTTGTGTAGTTTTTTACGTAAAAATCGGCGGATAATTTCTACCCCGTTGATTTCATCTCCATGCAAGCCCGCCATTAAAAGTACAGTTGGCCCATCTTCTTTGGCCCGTTCTACAATTACCGGAACCAAAATGGGAGTTCGTGTGTGCAAGCGAGCGACATCCATATTAAGCTGAGCTCCTTTTCCAGGCAAAATTTCTTTGCCTAGAATGACCATTTTTTTATATCCTTGTTTAGCGGTTGACATTCCGTTCAATGTATTCAATTATTTTTCCTGCAATATCTTCATGAGTTGTTTTCTCAATCCCGGCTAAACCTGGGGAAGAGTTAACTTCAAGTACCAATGGGCCTCTTTCCGATTGTAACATATCCACACCAGCAATCCCCAATCCTACTGCTTTAGCAGCAAGGATGGCAGTATATTTTTCCTCAACCGTTAATTCAATTACTTCGGAGCTTCCACCACGATGTAAATTTGATCGAAACTCACCGGGTTTTCCTTGTCGCTTCATTGCCCCTACCACTTCACCGTCTACTACAAATGCGCGAATATCAGCTCCTTTAGCCTCTCGAATAAATTCTTGAACAATAACGCGAGCTTTGAGTCCGTTAAACGCTTCCAAAACAGATTGTGCCGCATTCATATTGTCGGCCAATACTACCCCTAACCCTTGTGTGCCCTCTAATAGCTTTAAAACAACAGGGGCTCCTCCAGCAGATTCAACAACATGTTTAACGTTTTTGGAATAATTAGTGAAAACTGTTTTTGGTAACCCAATCCCTTCCTTAGAAAGAACTTGTAAACAGCGTAATTTATCCCGAGAATGAATTATTCCCCGTGAGTTTACTGCCGTGAAGACATTCATCATTTCAAATTGACGAACGACCGCAGTACCAAAAAAAGTAACTGAAGCGCCAATACGTGGAATCACTGCGTCAAAACCAGTTAAATATTCTTCTCCATAGTATAACGCTGGACCCTTTTGTTCTATTTCAATGTTGCATTTCAAATGGTCGATTATGTGTGCTTCATGACCATGATCAATCGCTGATTCATATAACCGTCTTGTGGAATATAAATTCTGATTTCGTGAAAGAATAGCAATTTTCATGTAACAAAATAATTAATGTGTGTATTTCAAACTTGGGTCAACAATAAATCGTTTTTTTAATGTTTTTCTACCTATTAGAATAGGATAACGCATTGATTTGCGTTCGGTGAGGGAAAATTCAGTGGTCAATATTCTATCTGCTATAATTATCTTGGTTCGAATAAAATAACGTTCCTGGATATGGCCATTCGAACTTTTCACATTTTTCTT
Source organism: Lishizhenia tianjinensis (assembly GCA_945863425.1). Classification (GTDB taxonomy): domain Bacteria; phylum Bacteroidota; class Bacteroidia; order Flavobacteriales_D; family Crocinitomicaceae; genus UBA952. The sequence continues at coordinate 5,994 of CAMBBW010000024.1, read as the reverse complement.
TCTAAAATCTGAAAATGTATAGCTGATTTGTTGAAATTCTGGATGTGAAGGGTCTAAAAAAACAACATGCAAAATCCCATTAACCTCTTGAATACTTGAAACATGCATACTTGAAGTATATGCCCCCGTATCAATTTTTACTTCAACCCTCTTCAACCCAAAGGCAGGAAGCGAAGCCCGCTCTCTTCTGCCAATAATCGTTTTAGTGCGTTGAGAAATCATTAAAACAAAAATAGAGAAATTCATAATAAAAGCACCACGATTTTGCCTAAAAAGCAATAAATTCAATCAAATGATACTACTGAAATAGCTAAAGCATGATTTATTGGGTAAATATTTACTGCATACGCTTGGTGGTTTATTTTTTTTCTATATCTTTGCAATCCGAATTTAGGGAGTTTAGCTCAGTTGGTTTAGAGCATCTGCCTTACAAGCAGAGGGTCGGGGGTTCGAATCCCTCAACTCCCACAGAAAAAACCCAGTAAATTAAGTGTTTACTGGGTTTTTTATTGGGTGGGGGTTTGGTGAAGGAATTTGTAAAAATAGAGCTAAAAACCAGAGAAATTCACCAAAAAAAAGCTATTTACTTGCAAATTCATAGAGCTATTCATGATTGATTTTAAATTTGATTATTAAATAATTTCATTAATTGCGGAATATTAAATAATTTTAGGCAACTAAAAAAGGATTGGTTTCGTTAAAGTTTCTAAAAGGTTAGGTAAACAATGCTAGGTATAAAAAAATCGTCTTTAAATAAAAACCAGTTAATTGTTTTACTCGTTGTTTTTTTAACTCAATCACTTCACTCCCAAATTGTTCAATCCTTTTTACCTAGATTTCAAGCGAATCAAAAAGGAGGTATTACTATTATTTCCAATGTTTCGGTGTCTTGTGGTTCTTCGTCAGGATGTTCTTCTACTCAAGGGCAAACGGTAATTACTGGCGGGAATTCAAATGGTGCCTACACGCAATCTTATGTGGATATTGATGGTAATTCATCTACTTTCATGTCGTCAAGCGATAGTTTAAACCTTACGAATTGTAGTGAAATACTATTTGCCGGTCTTTATTGGAGCGGGAGAATAACATCAACCACAGCTAACTATAGCACGCGAAACAATATTAAATTAAAAGTTAATTCTAGTGCATACCAAACACTTACCGCTGATAATTTATTAGATGTTCCAACTATTGGCGGTGCCTCTTGGTCGCACCCCAGTTATTTTTGTTTTAAAAATATCACTTCTATTGTTAGCGCAAATGGTATAAAGGGCCGTTACACGATTGCAGATTTAGTTACCCAAACTGGTTCAACCAATTTATGGGGAGGGTGGTCTATTGTTGTTGTGTATAAAAATGTGTTTAAATCCATGAGAAACTTAACTGTTTATGATGGTTTTGCTAATATTAGTTCAGGAAATTCATTAGATATTCCTATTTCAGGCTTTGTTACTCCTCTTTCAGGACCAGTTTCATTTGAACTGGGAGTTATTGCAATGGATGGTGATAGAGATTCTCAAGGAGATCAATTACAATTCAACGGAGCAGGTTCATTTGTCAATGTGTCTGATGCATTGCATGGAACTAATAATTTCTTCAATAGTATGATTGCTGAAAACGGCGTTATTACTCCCTACAGAAACCCAAATTATTCAAACTCCTTGGGGTATGACGCTGGTGTTTTTTCCCCAATTAATAACTCATACCAATATATTAACAATGGTGCTACCAATGCAACTGTCCGAGTTACCACATCATCAGAAAACATTTTAACGCGTGTTATCACCTCGGCAATTGACGTGTATGAACCTGATTTACGAGCCTCTGTTAGAATTAAAGACTTAAATGGTGGATTGGTTAATCCGGGTGATATTTTGGAATATACGATGGTTGGTAAAAATATTGGGTCTGATATTTCTATTGGAAGTTTCATGACGGATACACTTGATCCAAGGGTAACTTATTTACCCAACTCCACCCAGATTACCTTTGGACCCAATAGTGGGGTGAAAACGGATGTTTCTGGAGATGACCAAGCGGAATATCTTGCCGCGTCTAAAGTTGTTAAAGTACGCATTGGGACAGGTGCAAATGCCACAACCGGAGGACAAGTAACGAATAGTTTTACCGGTGCAGATAGTACTGTAATAAAATTCAAGGTTACCGTAAACAATGATTGTTTGGTTTTTCTTTGTGACAATACTTTAGACAATGTCGCTTATATTTTTGGCGAGGGAAATATCTCCGGTAATGCCTATGATAACGATGGTGTTTCCGACCTACTAGATGCAAATGGATGCCCGTTGGTAGCAAGCAATGAGCTATTAATAAATATCACCTCCTGTCCCCCTCCTAATATTGGTTCGAATGGCCCAATTTGTATGGGCGCAACATTAAACTTAACCTCTTCCTTGTCGCTTTCCGGCATTTACAATTGGACAGGACCAAATGGCTTTACTTCCAACGTTCAAAATCCTTCAATTACAAATGCTACTACTTTAGCGAGTGGAACGTATTTCTTATCGATTACTTATAATGGGTTGGCTTGCTCCATTGATACTTCAATTAATGTTGTTGTAAATCCTAAACCCGTTGTTGCTAATGCGCTTGTTACAAATGTAAGTTGTTTTGGATTGAACAATGGAAGTATTGCATTGACAATGAGCCTTGCTGGATCGTATACGTACTCTTGGTCCAATGGGGCTAGTACTGCTTCTATTTCCAATTTAGCTCCCGGGACGTATTCGGTTACCATTACAAATAGCAGCGGATGTACTCTTGTTTCTAGCTACACAATCACTCAACCACTTATTGTTGGTGCTTCAGCAACTGCTACATCTAATTACAGTGGATTTAATATCAGTTGTTTCGGCTTAAGTAATGGCTCAGCAACCGTTACCCCTTCAGGTGGAACCGCTCCTTACACCTATTTATGGTCAACAGGTGCAACAACACAATCAATTACCAACGTGCCAGCAGGAACTTATTCTGTAACGGTAAAAGATACTAATAACTGTACAAGTCCTGCAACCGTTGTTTTAACTCAACCAACAGCTCTTTCATTAAATCCGGTTGTTTCGGTAAACGTAAGTTGCTTTGGGGGCGCCAATGGTACAATTAATATCACTGCCAATGGTGGAGTAACTCCATACACCTACTCGTGGTCAAATGGTTCGGTTCAAGAAGATTTATCTAATCTATCTGCTGGAAATTATGCTGTTACTATTACCGATGGAAATGGATGTTCTACTATTGGGTCGTATACCATTACTCAACCAACACTGGCTTTATCATTGACACAAACTCAAACAAATGTGAGTTGCTTTGGCGGAACAAATGGCTCACTAAATATTACAACTATCGGAGGAACTGCTCCTTATACCTATGCTTGGTCAAATGGTAGCAATAGTGAAGATTTGTCGAATATTACTGCGGGAACATATTCTCTGACAATCACTGATTCAAAAGGATGTCAAACAACGGGTACCTTTACTATCACTGAACCTACACAACCAATTAGTCAAACGAGTGTCATTAGCAATGTGCTTTGTTTTGGTGGAACTTCAGGAGCCATTGATATTTCTGTTCAAGGTGGAACACCAGCATATTCATATAGTTGGTCAAATGGAGCGACTACTGAAGATATTTCAGGCTTAACCGCAGGGGTTTATTCTGTGGTGATCACCGATGCAAATGGATGTACACTCAATCAATCATATACCGTCACACAACCCGCTCTTGCCCTTAGTAATTCTGGTTCTGTAACCGCGGTTTTGTGTAATGGTGGCGCTGATGGTAGCATCAGTACAATTACCCAGGGAGGCACTGCTCCTTATTCCTATAGTTGGTCAAATGGAGCGACTACTGCAAATCTTGTGAATTTACCCGCAGGTACTTATACGCTTACCGTAACGGATGCTAACGGATGTCAAACAACCTCTACTTTTCAAGTAACACAACCCTTGCAACCAATTACCCTCACTGAAACACACATTGATATAGCTTGTAATGGTGGCAATAATGGGTCTATTAATTTATCCATCACAGGAGGAACGGCACCCTATTCATTTGCTTGGAGCAACGGTTCCATTTCTGAAGATATTACTAGTCTACTAGCCGGAACATATTCTGTTAATGTGACCGATGCCAATGGGTGTACCCAAACAAGTACTATTAGTATTACTCAACCAGCTCCGCTTGCATACAGCGGTAGCGTAACTAATGTGCTGTGTTTTGGTGGAACAACCGGAAGCATCAATGGAACACCTACTGGTGGAACTCCTCCCTATAGCTACACTTGGTCTAATGGACAAACATCAGAAGATATTTCTAATTTAATTGCAGGGAATTATTCCATTACCACAACCGATGCAAACGGATGTTCAATCACAACTAATTTTACAGTAACCCAACCTATTTTACCTGTTCAAGTTAGCGCTACACAAACCAGTGTTTCGTGTGCTGGTGGAAATAATGGCACAATTGATCTAAGCGTTTCAAATGGTACTGCTCCATACTCATACTTGTGGAACAACACAGCAACTTCAGAAGACTTGACAAACCTAACTAGTGGAACCTATTCTGTTGATGTAACTGATGCTAACGGGTGTAGTGCTCAATTAAGTATTATTATCACTGAACCCTCTAATCCTATATCTCTTAGTACAACCCAATTCAATGTGCCGTGTTTTGGGCAAAGTACTGGAAGTATTGATTTGAGTATTAACGGAGGCACCGCCCCATTCGCATACATTTGGTCAAATGGACAAACAACACAAGATGTTGCAGGACTTTCGGCAGGAATTTACTCTGTTTCGGTTAGTGATACAAATGGATGTTCAGCCACAACTTCAGTGACTATTTCTCAACCAAACGCCCCATTAACACTCACCGAAACACACCAAAATGCTCTTTGTATCTCCACACAAACAGGAGCCATTGATCTTAGTGTAACAGGTGGTACTCCTGGTTTTATTTATTTGTGGAATAATGGTGTGACCTCTCAAGACCTTAATAACCTTGCAGCAGGATCATACGCTGTTACCGTTACAGATGCCAATGCATGTACCCAAAGTTTAACAATACTAATAACAGACCCTTCCAATAATTTAGTTTTAACCGAGACTCATCAAAATGTAGCTTGTTTTGGTGGATTAACCGGTAGCATTGATTTAACAATTAGTAATCCAAACCCAATCACTTCAATTGCGTGGAGTAATGGTGCGGGAAGTGAAGATATTTCAGGGATTGCTGCTGGAAATTATTTTGTCAACGTTGCTGATTTAAACGGATGTACTTCATTCCTTGCTGTTACTATTACCCAACCAACTGCTCCGCTAACTGCTAATGCTGCCGTTTCTAATGTTGCGTGTTTTGGACAAACTAATGGTGGAATAAACCTAACAGTAACCGGTGGAACAGCTCCTTATGTATATACTTGGACAAATGGATCTACAACAGAAGATATTGGCAATTTAGCCGCAGCAAACTACTCAGTACTGATTACTGATGCTAATGGATGTACAACTAATTTTAGTGCAACTATTACCGAACCTGCCTCCCCTATCACAGCAAGTAGCATTCAAACAGCCGTTTCTTGCTTTGGTGGAAACAATGGAAGTATTGACTTATCTGTCTTTGGAGGGGTTGCTCCGTATACCTATAGCTGGAATAATGGCGCTACTACCCAAGATTTATCTTCTATCACTGCTGGTAACTACTCCGTTGTAATTCAAGATGCTAGTGGATGTAATCTACCCTTAAGTATTACGGTCTCTCAACCGGCCTTGCCCCTTACTAATACAGCCCTTATTTCCAATGTAAATTGTGCTGGAAATAATACAGGTACAATCAATTTGTTTGTAAACGGTGGTACTGCCCCTTACTCCTTTTCTTGGAATAATGGAAGTGCTTCAGAAGACTTGATTAATGTCGCAGCAGGAGTTTATTCAGTGATAATTACAGATGCAAATGGATGTACAACCTCTGGAAACT
>CAMBBW010000023.1 GCA_945863425.1 Lishizhenia tianjinensis | reverse complement strand
TTTGGAATCAGGACATCATTGTCACAACCACTAAAAGTTAATAAAATGAGTAGTGAAACGAAACCGACATTAAATGGATTATATTTCATTTTCTATGGTTTGAGGAAGAATACATTTGATCATTTTTATACGCCTTTTGTCAGAAGATTCAACAACCAGCTTTATTTGATCACACATGATAAATTCATTATTTTTCAAAATTCTGCCAGCTTGTTCAATTAAAAAACCACCAAGCGTATCAGATTCCCCTTTTAATTGTTCGAATTCTTTGGAGTCAATATTTGTTACTTTGTAAAAATCAACTAGCGCTGAACGTCCTTCAAAAATATAAGTATGATTATCAACTTTTGTATAGATTAACTCCGTTTCATCAAATTCATCCGTGATATCACCAACAATCTCTTCTAATATGTCTTCTAAAGTAACAATTCCGGATGCACCACCATATTCATCCACTACGATGGCTAAATGCATTTTCATTTGTTGAAATTCCTTTAACAGATCATCAATTTTTTTATTTTCAGGAATAAAAAAGGGTTTACGCAACATCTTTTTCCAATCCAAATCTCCCTGTTCATTTAAATAAGGTAATAGATCTTTGATGTATAGAATACCAATAACATTATCTAACGATTCACGGTAAACGGGAATTCTTGAATAACCAGAATCTAAAATAAAGGTGAATAATTGTTGTAGCGTTGCATCATCTTCAATTGCTGATATTTCCATTCTCGATTTCATGATTTGACAGGCCTCCGTGTTACCAAATCGAACTATACCTTCCAATAATTTGTGCTCTTCAATTGATCCATTTTCCTCTTTGGTTAAGGCGAGTGCTTGCTCTAGATCGTCCGAAGTTATTTTAATAGAGGCATTCCTATTGAGTTTATTAACTAATGAACCTCCATTAACCAAAACAATGCGTATCCAAGAGATTGGAGGCAATTTACTTAAAAAATAAAGCGGTTTAGATGTAAGTTTTGCAACGAGTAAAGGATTTTTATTGGCGTAAATTTTTGGAATAACCTCACCCGTTAGTAATATGATAAAAGTTATGCCAATCACATCCAACAGAAATCGGAGTAGGTGATTTTGTTCAGCAGTTGGCGGAAAAAACTCATTTAGAATGAATGAACTCAATATAACAACACCTACATTGACCATGTTGTTGGTAATTAGTATCGCTGCTAGTAAATCCCTTGGTTTATCTAATAATTTTTGAATAAGTTTTGCGCTAGAACTTTCATCTTCTTTCAACTCGTCTAGTTCTTTTGGCCCTAAAGTGAAAAAAGCAGATTCAGATCCGGACATCATTGCCGAAATCAATAATAGTATTGCAATGACAAAAAAGTAAATTCCTACTGAGTTCGACACGCCTAGAAGAATCAAATGTTCAGACTGGTCAATAAGATTAAAACTGGGAGGCTCTGTGGTTAACATAGTTTAAAAAGGTAAAATGTCATCGGGTGAACTTTCTAAATTTCCGAGTGGTTCAGGTGGAACAGGGCCTCCTGTTGACGGATATGGTTCCTGTGTTACATTGACAATGTGCAAATCGTTTTTGGCAGACAAAATGGTCATTTCTTCCGCAATTATTTCGGTTGAATAGCGCACGTTTCCTTCCTTATCTTGCCAATTTTTCTTTTTGAGTTTTCCTTCTACATAAATTTTCATTCCTTTTTTGAGGTATTTTTCTGCAACTTCTGCCAAACCTCTCCACATAACGATATCATGCCAATCGGTGATTTCTTTTCGTTCTCCTGAATTTTTATCCAAATAATTTTCTGAAGTAGCTAAAGTAAAACTTGCCACGGTAACCCCGCTTTCGAGTCTGCGAATCTCTGGATCCTTTCCCAGATTTCCAATTAAAATAACCTTATTCACGCTTCCTGCCATAATCTTAAACAAATGTAATAAATTTAACAGTTGAATGTTTTTTTAAAGGAATGATTTTGTGATTATAATAAAATTGATTGAAAATATTGCAAGTCAATTAAATTGTAGTATCTTTGCACCCTTAAAATTTATTTATGAATCGAGGTTTCGCACCTCACAACGTAAAAACCCTATGGCAACAAGAATTCGTTTACAAAGACACGGTAAGAAAAACAAAGCGTTTTTTCATTTAGTAGCAGCTGATAGTCGTGCAAAAAGAGATGGTAAGTTTATTGAAAAATTAGGAACTTACAATCCAAATACAAATCCTGCAACAATTGATATCAATTTTGAAAAAACATTAAGTTGGATTCAAGATGGTGCTGAGATGTCTGACACAGCTCGTGCTATTTTATCTTACAAAGGTGTTTTATACAAAAATCACTTATTGAATGGAGTGAAAAAAGGGGCTTTAAATGCAGAACAAGTTGAAGAGAAATTTAACGCTTGGTTAGCTGAAAAAGATTCCAAAATCACAGGTAAAAAAGATGATTTAACGAAGAAGGCAGATCAGGATAAAGCAAATCGTTTTAAAGCTGAATCGGATGCAAATGTTCTAAAAGCAAAAGAATTAGAAGCTAAAAATGTTGTGGTTGAAGAAGCTCCAGTAGTTGAAGAAGCTCCAGTAGTTGAAGAAGCTCCAGTTGCTGAAGAAGCTCCAGTTGCTGAAGAAACCCCAGTTGCTGAAGAAGCGCCAGTTGCTGAAGAAGCTCCAGTTGTTGAAGAAACTCCAGTTGTTGAAGAAGCTCCGGTTGTTGAAGAAGCTCCGGTTGTTGAAGAAACTCCAGTAATTGAAGAAGCTCCAGTTGCTGAAGAAACTCCAGCGGTTGAAGAAGCTCCAGCGGTTGAAGAAGCTCCTGAGAAACCTGCTACGGAGGAATAATTAATTGAATTATGTTTATTGAAGATTGTTTCAATCTTGGTTATATTGCGAAACTTCACGGATTTAAAGGTGAGGTTTCGTTGTTTTTGGACGTTACTGATTTAACTAATTATCAAGATTTAAAGTTGATTTATCTTGAATTAAACGATCAGCTAATTCCATTTCCAATAGAACAAATTAAATTTATGCCTAAAGGCCTTGCAACAATTAGGTTGAAAGGTATTGATACTGAGGCTAAAGCTAAAGAATTGGTAAAGAAAAGAGCATATCTTCCTCTTGAAATGTTACCCGAATTGGGGGGGACAGAATTTTATGACCATGAAATTTTGCAGTTCGTTGTAATGGATGAAAAAGAGGGGAGGCTTGGTGTGGTTGAACAAGTTATTGATCTTCCATCAAACCCGCTTTTACAAATTATGGACGGAGAAAAGGAGATTTTAGTTCCATTGATTCCTGGTTTAGTTTCACGCGTAAATCGAAAGGATAAAATTTTGGAAATTAATTCCCCTGAAGGATTAATTGAATTATATCGATAAAATTGTCAACGGTTTTCACTTTCAAAAAGTTTAAAGTTGAGCAGCAAGGGGCTTCCTTTAAAATTGGAACGGATGCATTGGTTTTAGGATCCTTCATTTATTCAAGTAATGCAAAAACAGCATTGGATATTGGAGCTGGTACAGGAGTGATTAGCCTAATGGTTGCTCAAACTCATCCAACTATTTTCATTGATGCAATTGAGGTCGATAAGCAAAATTGTGCCTTAGCCCAATATAATTTCTCAGAGAGTAATTTTTCCGACCGATTAAAAGTAATTGAAAATGATTTTCTCAATTATTCGTTCGATAAAAAATTTGATTTAATTTTTTCTAATCCTCCTTATTTTGTTGATTCACTTGAAAATAATGATCTACGCGAAGCTAATTCCAGGCATTTAAGTAGGAATAATTTGAAACACTTTATAGAGAAAATAGTTGAATGCATTTCCACAAAAGGATTAGTCTATCTCATTTTCCCATCAATCAATTTTCAGATGTGGATGGATGTTTTTCTAGGTCATCATCTATTTTTAGTGGAAAGAATTGATGTTTTAGGCAAACCGAATCAAATTATACGAACTATTGCTGTTTTTTCAACTGAAAATTCTGCTGTGCAACGAAGAGAATTAATAATTCGGAATGGAAATGGTGCTTATACCGATGAGTATATTCAACTTACAAAAGATTTTCATTCCGTAAATTTATCTGGCAAGGAGTAAATCCACTAATTCGTGTTGAATCGCATTTCCAGCATCTTGATTATACCATTTTTGAAGCTCCTCTTTTATTTGATCTAAATCAGATTGTTTATTTTTCAATTCGTCTACCAACAGTTGGGCCCCTCTTGGTCGTGAACCCCAATGAAAAAGTTCCTCGTCTTCAGTTCTTACAATAAGAATTGGGATTGATTTTGAACCATGCGTGAGGTATTTTTCAATTTCAGAATCACTGTCTCTTAATTGAATAGAAACTTTTATTAAAGAGTTGTAACTTGCTAATTTTATGATGAATGGAACAGCTTGAGCCGCGTCTCCACACCAGGGTTCTGTAATTAGTATCCAATCTTGTGGTTGAGAAATTGATAATATAACATCAATGCATTCTGTTTGTATAATTCCTTTTTTTAACCAGCGATTTTGTCTTACTTCATTCATTTTTACGTATTCACGATATTCTTCAGAATCATAAGGTGCAATTGTTAGTTCTTGTGTGGTTATTGCTTTGAAATATTCTTGATAGGATTGAAATGTCATAGAAATTAGATTGAAATAGTTATTTTAATGTGACAAAAGTAATTTATTTTCTTTTATTCGAAATATCATGATAGATTTTTAAAAAATCAGTTTAATTTTGAACAATGATTTCTTTCGATAACACAGAAATTGCTTTTAAAAGCAAATCAAACGCTCAGTTAAATAAGGCATATTGGCTGTTTAAAATTATTTCATTTCCTTTGATTGTTAAATTAGGTAAACTTTTGATGCCATTATCCTTAAAAATGCGTCTGCCCATTAAAGGGTTAATAAAATCAACAATTTTCAGTCAATTTTGCGGTGGTGAATCTATTAATGATTGTAAAAACGCGATAGAAAAATTGGGTAAATATCAGGTTGGGACAATTTTAGATTATTCAGTGGAAGGACAACATAGTTTTGAGCAAGTTGAGCATACGGTGCAAGAAATTATTCATACAATAGAACGTGGGGCAGAAGATCCTTTTATTCCTTTTGCCGTCTTTAAAATTACGGGAATTGCTGATTTTTCTTTACTTGAAAAGGTTTCATTAGGAAATCATCTTTCAGACAGTGAAAAATTAGAATATATGCAGGTTGTAGCTCGAATTAAGCGCATTTGCAAGAGGGCATACGATTGTAATTTACCCATTTTCATTGATGCCGAAGAATCTTGGATTCAACAAGCAATCGATGATTTGGCATTTGATATGATGAAAGAGTTTAATCATGAACGTGCAATCATTTACAATACCCTTCAAATGTATAGATGGGATAGATTGGCGTATTTAAAAAACTGTTTAGAATTAGCAGAGCACAATAAGTTCGTTTACGGGGTGAAGTTGGTACGTGGTGCATACATGGAAAAAGAAAGATTACGCGCCCTGAAAGTAGGCTATCCGTCTCCTATTCAGGCTGATAAATTGGCAACTGATAAAGACTTTAATTTAGCGTTAGACTTTATTGTTGAAAATAATGAAAGATTTGCCTTGTGTGCAGGAACTCACAACGAGGATAGTTCAATACGATTAACCGAGTTGATGAATAAATTTCAAATCGAACCGTCAAATAATCGATTTTATTTTGCTCAATTATTAGGCATGAGCGATCACATATCATTTAATTTGTCCCACGCTCATTATAATGTTGCTAAATATGTCCCATACGGGCCAGTCAAAGAGGTTATGCCTTATTTGTTGCGTCGAGCGGATGAAAACACATCTGTTGCCGGCCAGACAGGTAGGGAACTTTCTCTTATTCAAGGTGAGAAAAAACGGCGAAAACTAGCTTGAAAATTAAGACATTTGATGGTTGAAATTCGGATGCTAAAATTGGCTGAGAAAATCTAAATTTAATTTATATATTTTTATTGTTTCGTCAATGTTTTAGGTTATATTCGCATTACAAACTAAGAACAATGTCACTTTCTGATACCTCATTTTCAATTCAACCTGTTCAACAGTCGCGTGTAGGCGATGTAGATTGGGATAATCTTGCTTTTGGTAAAATTTTTTCTGATCACATGTTTCTTATGGAATATAGTGATGGACAATGGCAAGCCGGCGAAATTTTACCTTTTCAGCCAATCCCTATGCATCCCGCTATGTCGGCTATACACTATGGTCAATCCATTTTTGAAGGCTTGAAAGCTTATCGAAATGATGACAATGATACGGTGATTTTTCGACCAGACATGAATGCAAAAAGGTTTATTGAATCTGCTGAAAGGATGTGTATGCCACCAATTCCGGAAGATCTATTTATTGAATCTGTGCGTAAATTAGTGGAAATTGATAAAGAATGGGTAAGTACTAAACCAGGTTATTCCTTGTATATCCGACCATTTATTTTTGCCACCGATGAGTTAGTAGGAATTAAACCTGCTGAAACCTATAAATTCATGATTATTACTTCTCCTGTTGGTATGTATTATTCTGAACCTGTGCGAGTTAAAATTGAGGAATATTATACACGTGCAGCGAAAGGTGGAGTAGGTAGGGCAAAGGCTGCTGGGAATTATGGAGCTTCTTTATATCCGGCCAAACAATGCCAATTAGAAGGTTTTCATCAATTGATTTGGACAGATGCTGTTGAGCATAAATATATTGAAGAGTCTGGAACAATGAATATTGTTTTTCAAATAGATGGAAAATTAATTACGCCCTCTGAAGAATCCGATACCATTTTGAGAGGAATAACAAAACGATCAGTTCTGGATTTAGCGAAAAGTTGGGGAGTCGAGGTAGAAGAAAGAAAAGTGTCCGTTGAGGAAATTATTCATGCAGCAAGAAACGGTACTTTAGAGGATGCTTTTGGTGCCGGAACCGCAGCGACTATTGCACAAATTGCTATTATTGGTTACCGAGATGAACGTCTTGAGTTACCTGCTTTTGAAACTAGAACATTATCCAATAAGATAAAATCCCACATGGAAGATATCAAACTGGGGAAAATTCCTGATGTAAATGGTTGGTGTTTCAGGGTTTAATTGTGGAAATTGAATAATTTTGCATCTTTCTTTTATGATGCATAGGTTTCTTCTTATTTTATTTTTCTTTATTCAAAGTTACTTGAATGCGCAAGTCATTGAATACCATTTTATTGACAAGAAATCAGGTGAAGGCATTCAGAATGTCAAGGTGTTTTTTCAGATTTGGAGTCCATCAAATAATATAAAAAAAGATACTTCTTTTGTCCTAATTGCAAACCAGAAGGGTATTGTTAGTTTCCCGAAAAATACAGTTTTATTGAATTCAGTAATCAGTTGGAAAGCTGTTCATCCACTCTACCAAGATGTAATTCAAAGTAAACGAATTGGAGTATTTAAATCGGATACACTTTCCATTGAAATTGAAATGAAAGCGAACGATCAGCAGGAAATCAAAGAAGTAATCATTAAAGCTCCTGGTATTCCTGATACTGTTTTTCAATCGGAAAAACTAAGTGTTGCAGATTTCGAAATTCAAAAAGATGGACGTATTATTTTACTAACTTATCCCAAACAGTTGAAAAAAGGAGGGGATATTTTGTTGTTTGATGGACAAGATGTTTTGGCAACCTTCCCTGTTGACGATAATCCTCAAAAATTAATTCGTGATTTCAGGGGAAACACCCATGTGGTATGTGAGAATGGTATTTTTACCCTGCAAAGTCAAAAAAACAATTTATTCTTAGCAAGTATTGAGAAGGAATACTTCATTAAATATATCGCTCCAATTGTTGATACCAATCGCACAAAAATGTACCTTAATAACTTCAATGAAGTATATCCAGCTTTTGATTATTTTACGTTTGATAAATTGGATTCTTCCTACAGAAAATTGATGCATATCGAGGATGAATGGATGATGGAACTGTATAAGTCAGAATATAAATGGATGGATGTTCGGACTAAATTGTGGGCAAAGAATAAAGAGTATGAAACAGGAATTGAGGCGGAAGTATGGGTAGGTGCCAATTATTTTACTCAATCACTTTATTATAAAGAGGCATACGCACCGTTGTTTCATCGAAATGATTCACTTTTTATTTTTGATTATGCACATGATCAATTAACTATTTTTTCCTCTTGGGGAAGAGCCTTGGACACGATTCCAATTTATTACCATTACAATCCAACCAAAACTGGATGGAAAAAAAACATGATTCAAGATAAAGAAACTGGTGCGTTCTATGGGGTTTTTGAAACTAACGGTTATTCTTACTTGGGTTTAATCGATGTGACATCAGGTAAAATTACAAATAAGGTGAAGCTTGCTTTTAAATACGTAGATAAAATAAGGGTGAACAACAATTTTGTATATTATGTTTATCGTCCGTTTGAATCCGTACAAAAAAAATATTTATACAAAGAGCAATTGCCTTATTTCCTTCCAAATGCTTCGGTTTTCCAGCAACCGGTTTCCACAAAACAGGATTAAATCCACTTCGTTTTTAACTTTTAAGAATTTGTTAAGAAAAGTGATTAAAATCATGTTAACTTTATCTTAAAATTACACTACATTATGTTGATTAAGACGTATAAAAATATTTCTTGTTCCAATTGTCAATCTAAATCACACTCATTAATCGAAAATTTAAATTCGGAAGAATTAAATAATTTGGAACAAAATAGAGGATGTTCCTTTTATAAAAAAAGTGATTATTTATTTTTGGAAGGTTCTTATCCCAGAGGTGTTTATTGTCTAAATCATGGAAAAGTAAAGGTTTTTACTAGAGGGAATGAAGGGAAAGAGCAAATTATACATATCGCGAAACCTGGAGAAATTATAGGGTTTAGAGCCATGCTTAGTGGCGATCCATACCTCGTTTCCGCAGAAACTATTGAAGAATGTGCTGTTTGTTTTATTTCCAAGGATGAATTTTTTAAAATGATGGATTCCAATTCGGAATTTAGAAACGATATTATAAAAGGACTTTCAAAGGAATTGGGTGAACGTGCTGTTTCAATTACGGACATGGCTCAAAAATCAGTTCGAGAAAGACTAGCTGTTGGTTTATTACAACTGAAAGAAATTTATGGAACCGAGCCAATTAATTTATCGCGTGAAGATTTAGCCAATTTTGTTGGAACTGCAACAGAAACGTTAATCCGTTTACTAAAAGAATTCAAGAATGAAGGTATTATCGAAACGCAAACACGCAAAGTGATTATTTTGAAATCGGATAAATTACATCAACTAGCTGGCAAATAGGTCTTTTGGCTTCATTTATGATTACGGGTGAATTCTAATTTTTCCTGTGAATAAATTTTGTTTCTGTTTTTTACTCTTTACTACTAAAATGATGGTTGGTCAAAATCATTCACCATTAGTTTTTGGGTACCAATTTTCGGTGGTCTATCAAGTGGGAACGCATCAAAAATCGATTGGAATGCGAATTAATGCATTTTGCCAAGCTAATTTTTTTCAAGTGAATAGCTCTTCTTCCTTGACTTTTTTTCCGAAATCGTATGGGGGAAGGAGGAATCTAATTCAAAACAAAAATGAACTTGGAGCTGTTTGCTTTTTTGGTTCTAAAAATCAATTTGTTTCTAATCAACTCAACGTTTTAACTCATCAATCTCAGCATGATTATTCCATTTCATTTGCTTCGATTTGGTACAATGATAATGCGCGGACTTCACAGCGATCAGGTGCTTTTGGGATACAGGTAAAAAAAATAAGCCTCAATCTAGAAAATGATGCCTTTGCAGGAATTGCGACCGATCGATTTCGAACCGGATTTTTTCAGGTTAAGTATAAAGATTCATTATTCAATATTGGATCTGGAATCTACATTTGGACAGGCGAAACTTCCGGTGTTTCAGCTAAACGAATTCCAAATTCAATCGATAAAAAATACAAGGATATTTCGACACTACCGTATGGAAGAACAAGTCATGGTATTTGGTACCTTGAAGGTGAAATGAGGGTTGCCAATGCACAATTATTTCAAATGAAAGTTGGTGTGGATAGTGAAGAAATCAGAAATACAGTACAAAATCGCTTTTTACATGACTTACCTTTTTTACCAACAAAATATCAAAAGCAAACGCCACATTATCCGCGATTAAACAAGGATGGATTGCCTGTTTTTACGGCAAAGGAGGCAAAAAAAATAAGGCATTATTTTTCCGTTGGGTTCAATGAATATTAATCATTTTATATAGTCTTGCTTTTGAATCAACATAAATTGGCCATTTTCCAATTTTAAATAACCATAATCGTAACAGAAAAAATAGGTTTTCCCTGTTTGAGTTACAAACGTATTGGTGATGTAATGAAAATTAAATCCTTCATCTGCAAGCGTTAAGCTATCTACTGTTGACTTTCCGTTAGGATTTAGTTTTACTAAAATACGTCGGTTTTTCCGCAAGATTCCATTGATTTTTCGTACAGTTGAGTTTGCGTCTTCATTCAGTTTATTGTTAAACCCATTTCTGCAATAATCACTGCAAAATTTTTGATCCTTTCTCCCAGAAAGTTTATCACCGCATTCTTGACAAATTCTATCTTCCATAATATATTCACAAATTAAACAATTGTTTCTCAATTTTCAAAACACAATGGATGTTAATGCTTAACATTAATTAACAACGTTTTCTAAAAAATCACCTTCTAACTTTCTCATTTTTGCATACCTCAAAATTTATAAAATGGAAGACCAGAAAGAAACAATCAATCCAGCTGATTCAATTCGACAGTTAACTGAAGAAATTCATATAGAAGCAATTGGAGTTCAAAAAATAAAAGAAGAGGTTGCTCGTGTTATTGTAGGTCAAAAACAAATGATTGATCGATTATTAATTGCTTTATTGGCTGATGGTCATGTGCTATTGGAAGGCGTTCCTGGACTAGCGAAAACTCTAGCAGTTAAAACACTCTCCGACACCTTGGACTTATCCTTTAATCGAATTCAATTTACACCTGATTTACTTCCAGCTGATGTAACGGGTACAATGATCTTTAATCAGAAGAAGGAAGAATTTACGGTTAAAAAAGGTCCCGTTTTTGCAAATTTTGTGCTAGCGGATGAAATTAATCGTGCACCTGCTAAAGTCCAAAGTTCGTTACTTGAAGCCATGCAGGAAAAACAGGTTACTTTGGGCGATGAAACTTTTTTCCTACCTAAACCTTTTATCGTTTTAGCTACACAAAATCCAATTGAACAAGAGGGGACATATCCGCTTCCTGAAGCACAAGTTGACCGTTTTATGCTGAAAATTCTATTGGATTATCCAACAAAAGAAGAAGAAAAATTAATTATCCGTTCCAATGTGCAACCGGGTGGATTGCCAAAGGTCAATAAGATTTGGTCGGAAAAAGACATTCAACGTTCACGCGATTTAGTTAGAAGGGTGTATGTCGATGAAAAAATCGAGCAATACATTGTTGATTTGGTTTGTGCAACTCGCAAGCCCGCTGATTATGGGTTGTCAGAAATGCAATCATGGATTTCCTATGGAGCATCGCCTCGTGCGGGGATTAACATGGCTTTGGCAGCAAAAGCGGTTGCTTTTTTAAACGGCCGTGGTTTTGTGATTCCCGAGGATGTTCGATCGATTGCTGCGGATGTTATTAGGCATCGAATAGGTTTAACGTATGAAGCGGAAGCAGAAAATATAACCCATGCTGAAGTAGTATCACGCATTATTGCCCGAGTGGAGGTTCCATAAGTAATACTTAACAAAGTGGACACTACTGAAATTGTTAAAAAGATTCGTCAAATTGAAATAAAGTCGAAAGGGTTGTCTGAAAATGTTTTTTCGGGTGAATACCACACTGCTTTCAAAGGAAGAGGAATGGCATTTAGCGAAGTTCGACAGTATCAGTTTGGTGATGACATTCGTTCCATAGATTGGAATGTTACCGCTCGAATTCAGGAGCCTTACGTTAAAATATTTGAAGAGGAGCGCGAACTAACGGTTATGTTTATTATTGATATTTCTGCTTCTAGCGAATTCGGTAGTAAAAACAGGACGAAAAAAGAGTTGGCTTTAGAAGTCATGGGTGTGATTTTGTTTTCTGCGCTTGCAAATAATGATTTATTTGGAGCTGTTTTAGTTACAGACCGAATAGAAAAATACATTGCCCCATCAAAAGGCCGTAAACATGCTTTGTATATTTTGCATCAAATACTGTCCATAAATCCAGTAGGTAAAGGAACAGATGTTTCTGTAGGTTTAAAACATGTCCAAGAACACATTCGCAAACGTTCGATTTCCTTTGTAATTAGTGATTTTATTGACGATTCTAATTTTTTAGAATCATTTAGATTTTTAGCTAAAAAGCATGATACAATTGCAATCCAAATTGTTGATTCATTCGAACAGACTTTTCCTAATTTGGGAATTATTGAGTTTCAAAATGCGGAAACAGGGGAAACACATTGGGTTGATACTAGTATTCCAGAGGTTAGGCGCTATATTTCAAAACAAGTACATTATCGCTTTGAAAAATTGAAGTTTGAATTACGGAAAATGGGTGCTGACCATATTTTATTGAATACTGCAGATGATTTTGTGAAACCACTTTATTTATTTTTTAAAAAACGATGAGGTTTTTACTTACTATAGTTGTCATTTGTTCCATTTATCATGCCTTAGGGCAGCAATCACGTATTAGTACATCCAAGAATTCAGTTGTAATTGGTGATCCAATTGAGATTAAACTTTCTATTATACTTCCTTCTCAATCAAAACTTCAAATTTCAGACAAATGGGACACCTTACCCGTTGTGTTTAAAAATAAATCTGGAAAAAGAATCTTAGCGGATGATAAATTTGAAATCAGCTCAGTTACTAAAAAATCTAACCCAACGAAAGATTCTATTGAATGGGTCGTTTTGGCAAAAGCGATACTTTGGGATAGTGGAATGTTCGTTTTTCCATCCATTTCCTATTCCGTAAATTCCAACCTTTTTCAAACGGATAGCCTCATTTTTAATTGTGAATTAGAGGCGAAAATTGAAGGTAAAGACCTTTATGAAATTCGGGAATCGTTCATTGATTTAGCGGCGGCTGAAAAACAGGCGGAGGAAGAATCCAACAAGTTATTTTATATAATTGTACTCGTTTTTGTATTTGTTGTATTCCTGATTATTTATTTATTTATTCGAAAAGTTCGGAAACGAAATCAAGCACTTAACCAAACGGAGATGAGTTTAAGCGAACGTGCGCTCTTAGCTGTAAATGAATTGGAGAAATTAGAATTATGGAAATTGGAAAGACATAAGGATCATTTTGTTGAATTGTCTTTCATTTTACGGTCCTATTTCTCATCCCTTTTTCAATTGAATTTATTAGAGAAAACATCGGAGGAAACGCTCTTACTATTGAAGCAAATTAACCTTTCTATTGAACAAATTAATTCGATTGAGA
This sequence comes from Lishizhenia tianjinensis, assembly GCA_945863425.1. Taxonomy (GTDB): domain Bacteria; phylum Bacteroidota; class Bacteroidia; order Flavobacteriales_D; family Crocinitomicaceae; genus UBA952. The sequence goes on along the minus strand of CAMBBW010000023.1, from coordinate 8,739 downwards.
TTATTTTAAAACATGCCGATATGGTTAAGTTTGCCAAGGCTATTTTAGAGGAGAATTATATTTTGGATTTAGATAATCAAGCAAGAAATTGTATAAAAAATACGGAGGAAAAATAGATCGTGTTAACAAATTGGAACATACGTTTTTGGGAATTTGAATTTCTGCAACCTATTTGGTTACTATTGCTTCTATTTATACCCGTTTACTGGATTCTTTTTTGGAAATTAAAAAAAAGTTCAACGGGCGACATCAAATTTAGTGGTTCAATGCGAACCCAGAAAAAAGTAGAATTGAAGTGGGTAAAAAAAATACGATTAACGATAGTGATTTCTCGTTTTTTAGCATTTTTCTTCCTAGTACTTGCATTATCAAAGCCTTTTAGTTGGGATAACTTCAACACACCCGAAACAGAGTATAAAAATGGTATAGATATTATATTAGCAATGGATGTGAGTGGCTCAATGATGGCAACTGATTTTCCACCCAATCGATTAGTGGTTGCAAAGGAAGTTGCAAAACAATTTGTTGATAACAGAAGAGGTGATCGTATTGGATTGGTGGCTTATTCGGAGGAAGCATATACAGCTTGCCCTGCCACATTGGATTATGAAGTTTTGAAAAAACAAATTGATGAAGTGAACCCAAATGATATGGGTCAAATGACGGCAATTGGGGTAGGTTTAGGAACGGCTGTTGCTCGATTGAGAAATGATAGTTTACCTTCAAAAGTAATTATTTTATTGACCGATGGAAGTAATAATGCAGGTGAAATTGATCCAATAACAGCGGCTAATTTAGCAAAGGCAAAAAATGTTCGTGTTTATACAATTGGAATTGGGTCAAATGGTACAGCCACGATTCCAGAAAACACCCCGTTTGGAGTGGTCAATAGAACTTTTAAGGTTGAAATAGATGAAGAAACGCTACAAAATATTGCTGGAATAACCGGTGGACAGTATTTTCGAGCAACCGATGAAAAAAGTTTAAAAGTCATTTATGCTGAAATTGATAAAATGGAAACAAAAAAACAAATGTCAACTCGTTTTCAAAAAACTCCGCCAGCCACACCGAATGGATTTCTCAACTTTAGTTTATTATTCTTATTACTCTCATTTATTGTTGAGAAAATAATTTTCAAATCCAATGAATAAAAAGTTGTTCACATACTCGATTAAACAATTCATTTTCATTTGGTTAGTTTATGAATTGGTATTTTTTGCGCTTTTGTTTGTGCTGTTTTACTTCTTTGATTTTTTTAAAGAAACAACAAATTTAGATCAGCAATTAATCCTAGAACATCCTGCTAATCTTTTTCTGTTTTGTATTATTCCGGTTCTAGCTTTTCTTCAAATCAGTTCATTAGAAAGACGAAATAGAATGCTAGCGGATCATGTTGAGTCAAAATTTTATCAACTTCTTTTTAAACCCGTTTCAACAAAAAAAGCGCTCCTTCGGTTTATTTTCATGCGAAATATTGTCGCTTTTCTGATTCTCGCTCTTGCGAATCCACTTTTAGGTAAAATGAAACAAAATACAAAAGCAGATAATTTGGAATTAGTGATTTGTTTGGATATTTCTAATTCTATGAATGCCAAAGATATTGAAAACACTTCGCGACTTGAGATTTCTAAACGAGCCCTTTCTCAATTAGTTAATCAATTAAAGGGTGAGCGCATCGGAATGTGTGTTTTTGCTGGTACTGCGTTCGTGCAATTGCCGTTAACCAATGATTATCATGCTGCCAAATTGTTTGTCCAGGAAATTGAAACTGACATGATATCAGCTCAAGGAACCAATATTTCATCTGCATTAACAACAGCCAATAAGATGTTTACCAAATTAAAGACATCTAAGGGAATCTTATTGGTAACGGATGGCGAAGATCATGAAGGATTAAATGATTCAATAATTGAGGTATTAAAACAGAATAAAATTGAGATTTCAGTTGTTGGTATCGGAACAGAAAAAGGCGCACCACTATTAATTGATGTTAAAAAACCTGGGTTGGGATATAAGAAATCAGATCAAGGAGAGGTAATAATTAGTCGCCTAAATTCAGCTTTCATAAAGGATTTAGCGAATAAATTGAATGGAAGCGCGAGTGTGACTACTAGTGCATTTCCCAACATGAATGAAGTCTTAACAGAAATTAACCAAATGAAGCAAGGGAATTCCCGAAATTTGGAAATTGAAATTAAAGAATCCTGGTATCAAATCCCGGTTGGTTTGGCGGTGATAAACTTAATTTTATTTTTCAGTATGTCGTTTAGTTTAAAGAAGCAACCATGGTAAAAAAGTTCATTTTTTCGGTTAGTGTTTTTTTAAGTGTTTTTATTTCCTTTAGTCAAGATTGGAAAGGTAAATTGGAACAAGCACGAAAATCATATCAAGCTGAGAATTTTTCGGAATCTTACCAGCAATATTTGGAAGCAAAAAAACTCGCTCCGGAATCGATAGATTTTTCAAATGAAATAGGTCAAGCTGCCTATAAATCAGGTAATTTTAAGGAGTCAATAGACCAGTTTAACTCCTTCACAGAAAACCCAAAAAATAAAAAAGTAGGTGCGAATGATTATCATAATTTGGGCAATTCATACATGAAATCAAAAAATTACGAACAAGCAATAGATTCGTATAAAAAAGCATTAAGAAAAAATCCAACGGATAAAGAAACACGATACAATCTCTCTGAAGCATTGCGCAAGAATTCAAACAGCAACAAAGACAATCAATCAAACAACAACCCACCACCACCTCAGTCTGATAACAAGAAAAAACCGGATCAGCCCAAAGAGAATAAAAATTCAAATTCAGGAAATTTACCCAAAAGGGCCGTTGATAGAATGTTGGATAAGTTATCTAAAAATGAGGCAGATACTAAAAGGAAAATAAATAACAAGAATAATAAAGGTCAAGGTTCTTCCTCAACAGGTAAAGATTGGTAATGAAGAACATAACATTATTTATTGCCTTTTTCTGTCCTTGTATTTGTTTGAATGCCCAACAAATCATATTCACTGTTTCGGTGGATAACACTTCTCCCGTTCAAGGAGAAATGGTTGAAGTTATAGTTAAAACAAATATCAATGGAAATATTCAAATTGCGTACCCTCGTGAATTTGTAACGGGTGGAGGTGCAATGAATGGTATGTCAAGGCAAATCACTGCCTCCAGTTATACCACGATTTATTATCGAAGTGAAAACGGTTCCTTTCAAAAGGAAGGTGAGTATACAATCGGCCCAGCAACCATTCGAAAAGGCAACAAAAGCTACACTTCAAACAAGGTTATTGTTAAGGTTAAAAACGCAAATCAAACAACTGGTTCAGCTTCTTCATCAAATAATTTGATTCCCAAATCCTTAGCAAATAAACCTGCATTTGGGTTGATTGAAACTAATAAACCAAGTGTTTTTGTGGGTGAGCCAATAGCAATTACAGCGCGGGTTTTTGCTCAGTTTGAACCCAAAACTTTTGAAAATTATAAAGAATATACCTCAAAGGGTTTGCCAGACAAACATAAAATCCCGAATCCTGAAGTTACGAATGTTGAACTAAAATCGTTTCAAAATAAACAGTATTATTCCTTTTCTTACGATAAAAGCATTAGTTTTCCGGCTCAGGCAGGCACATTTGCTATTCAGCCTTTCCAATTAACCTTAGGACATTTTTTTGATCAAGAGCGCATTAACTCTGAAGCTACATCAATTACCGTGAAACCGTTGCCTGGTGATGCTCCAACAACCTTTCGTGGTTCCGTTGGTAAAATAAATATTGAACGTAATGTTAAAAAAGCTGCTTCTAAACAAGGGGAGGTAGCAATAATAAGTATTACTTTTTCGGGGTATGGGAATTTACATAGTATTGAAATTCCGGACCTAAAATTACCACCAAGTATTCAGTTGTATGGAGATCCAATTATTCAAGAAGAGTTTGAATTTTCTGAGAAGGGAGCAGTGGGAAAATTAACAATTGACTACAATATTCAATTATTGGATCCAGGAAATTTGATTTTACCCCAATTTACTTTTTCCTATTTCGATTTAGAATCCGTTAAATATGTTGAATTGCGGGTAGATTCAGTTGTTTTCAATGTGGAAAGAACTCCCGGTTTCAATAAAGCAAAAGCGCAGGAACAAGCGAGTTTACGTTTAGCATCTAAGAAAATTGTTCCTGAAAATGAGAATGGTTTGGGTACAACACAATCAATTTTTTTGATTGGTGGGATTGGTTTTTCCTTGTTAGCGCTTGTTTTTCTTTTATTTAAGCGGAAGAATAAAAGAAATGACAATGATTCGGATAAAAAAAGTACTTCGTCGAATAAGGATTCAAAATTGGCATTGGCTGAAAAGGAAATTACACATAAGCCGAGTTCTTATGCTATTGATTTGAATGCTTTGAGGGGTAAAATGAATGATCCAGACCAATACATCCAGGCTGTTATTAGTACTTTGGATAATTGGATGGAAAGTCAACTCAATTTAGAGGAAGGTAATTCCTTGTCACGTATAGAAAAAATAAATCGATTAGAGTCCATTCAAGGCATGTCGGTAAAATCAAAACTGGTTAGAGAAATTTTTGATAAAATAGATGAAGCTCGATATGGACTCAAAATAAACTCATTTGGTTGTCATCAAATTCAATTGAAAATAGAAGATTTAGTTAAAAACTAATTTTTACTTCGTATCCTGTATGCCTGCGGATATTCAACGCAAAGTCTCCTTCAAATAACAAATACTGACCTTTGATACCTGTTACCAATCCTTCAAATGTGCCAACTTTTTCAAGGTTAATTAAATTGGGATGAGTTGGGTATTTTGAAACAGGATAATTTAATTGTGTTATTGCATCATTTTCAGACACATACGTTTGGAGATCCAAGGGCAATTGATCAACCACATTCCATTTTTCTTCAATCAAATCAATGGATTCATCAATATCATTTTGAAGCATTTTTTTGTAATTGGTCTTATCCGTGAAAAATGATTTTAAAGCAACCTCCAACACACCAGCTTCAAATCGATTAGGCGTTTCTGCAAAATAAATAGCTGATTTCGCACCTTGGTCAATCCATCTCGTTGGAACTTGAGTTAAGCGTGTCACACCTACTTTAACACTGTCCGATTGCGCCAAATAAACAATATGGGGTTGGTTGTGGTTTTTCTCTTCCCAGACAAGATCTCGCCCTTCGCCTAAATGACCTTTGCACAATTCAGGGCGTAAAATACAAGGTGCAGCTTGCGATGACGCCATAAAACAAGTATAGCAAAAGCCTTCTCCGAAGAATTTTTTTGTGTTTTTAGTGCAAACTTGGCAAAATAAATTACCGGTAAATTGAAATTGAATTTTTCTATCAAATAAATCATTTACTAGTTGATTTGGTGCCCAATCTGCGGAATAGAGAATAGGTTGAGATAGGGTAGAGGCCATTTTTTTTAAAACAAACATGTTTATCAATTTACCAAGTTATTATTGTTCCACCCCAACTGTAGCCAACACCATAACCCAAAAGCATTACTTTCATTCCTTTAGTTAATTTACCTTCCAATTCGGCATGTTTCATCGCGATTGGAATTGAGCATGAAACCGTATTTCCAACTTCTTCATAGTAGGTGTAAAATTTATCGGATGGGATTTTACATTTACGTTTAAGCGAATTCAGGATAAATTTACTTGCTTGATGGAAAATAAATAAATCAATTTCCTCAAACGAGATATTATTTTTTTGAAGGGTATTTTCTACTAAACTAGGAACGCGTTGTAAGGAAAAACGAGCGATTTCTAACCCATTCATTTTCATTCTTCCTTGTGATAGATTTTCTGGCTCATTTTTGTATTTTTCGAGCCATTCTTTGTCAATGGGAGAACGTGTTGTACCGCGCTCAACAATTAAATTTTGAGCGCCAGATCCATCATTACCAAAAATAAATTTTCCAATGTGATTGGGTTCAGATTTTTCAACCAAAATTGCTACCCCGGCATCTCCAAATATACACCTCATTTCAAAATCAGAAGAGTGAATGACAGAGCTCGGAATGTCGGCTACTAAAAATAAAACTTTTGTCGCATTTCCCGCATGTATCATGGAATGTGCCAAGCTTAAACCGTAAATAAAGCCTGAGCAACCCATTGGCATATCAATACACCCGCAATTTTCATTCAGTCCTAGCCTATGATGAAGCACACTGGCACTTGTCGGAGCTTTATAATCAAGTCCTTCCGTGCAAAAGATTAAAAAGTCAATTGAATTTTTATCTAATGTTTTATTTTCAATGAATAGTTTTTGGGCCGCTTCAAATGCTAAATCAGAACCAATTTGACCCGGATTTCTGATTGAACGCTTTTTTACACCAAATAGATCAAGGATTTCTTCACTCGATTTATTCTCAAAAAGTCCAGCTAATTCCTCATTACTCAATGATGTTGGAGGTAAATAATAATTGATGTATTTAATTTTAGAACTCATTGAAGTGTAAATAATTTTAAAAAGTACAAAACTAATATTGTAATCTGTTCTAATATTCTTTTTAAAAGTAAAACTAATTAATTTTTAATTTTGGCAACTTTTTATTATATTCGTCGTCACCAATTCAACTAAACTAGATTAACTAAATATTATGAGAATAATTTCCGTCGCTATTTTTATTTGCAGCTCTCTTACAATTACCGCTCAAGTAAATTCAAACAGTTCGGTTCAAGTGAAACCTAAATCTGAATTAAAATCTCAAACGCATACAAAACAAAAATCGGGGGGGAAATACTACAGCGAATATGTTGTAAAGCCAGAAAAATTGAAGACTTTCTTTATTGATGGTGCAATACCAGCAAGTTTCCCAAAGTACGATAAGTACAAAACATACGACGATAATAAAACAATTGCGAAAACATGGGCAAGGTCTAATAAATCATTGATCAAAAAAGAATTTTGGTTTAAGTTTGAGGATTAATCCAACCCTAATTTTAATTCTATGATAAGAAATATACTATTTCTGTTCTTGTTTTCTTTTTGTGCAAGTATTTCATTCACGCAATGTATTACAGCCGATCCTTTCTGTACAGGAACAACGTATAACTTTCAAAATAGCACCAATGTAACAAATTTAGGCGCAGTAGATTGTTTAGGTAGTACACCAAATCCATCTTGGTATTATTTAGAGATTGATGCGAATGGTACTATGAACTTTAATATAAGTCAAGTTAATACTTCTGGAACCGGAATTGATGTTGATTTTGCTATTTGGGGTCCATTTTCATCTTTAAACGCAGCTTGTGCCGGGGCAAATCCATTTCCTGGTGGAAGTGGAACGGTAGATTGTAGTTATTCTACAGCTGCTGTTGAAACTGCTTCAATTCCAAATGCGCAAGTTGGACAAGTCTATGTGGTATTACTCACCAATTTTGCTAATCAACCTGGTACAATTACATTTAATCAAACGGGTGGTTCAGGCTCTGCAGATTGTTCGTTTACCTGTGGGGTGGCCTTAACAGCAAATCCTTCGGTCTGTTCAAATAATACGTATACTTTATCGGGGAATTTAACCGTTACTGGTGGTCCGGGTATTTCTGTACCAAATTCGGGTACTGTAACCATAACAAATAGTTGCGGAGGAAGTCAAACATTCAGTGCGCCTTTTACAAATATTCCTTATAATTTTCCTGGCCTAGCTGCAAATGGTGCAGCTTGTACCGTCACCGCTTCTTTTTCTGGCTTTCCAAATTGTAATACAGTTCAAGCTTATACTGCTCCACCTTCTTGTGTAACACCATGTGCGATATCATCTGTTACTGCTGTTACGACGGCTTGTTCTAACGGAACGTATTCGGTTGGTGGTTCGATTTCATTTACAAACGCACCAACAACAGGAACATTAACCGTTACAGGTTCTTGCGGCGGAACGCAAACATTTAATGCACCTTTTACCTCTCCTTTAGCTTACAATTTTGCTGGTTTAACAGCTAATGGTGCCGCATGTACAGTAACAGCGACATTTAGTGCGAATGCTGCATGTACCTTTACTCAAAACTATTCTGCCCCGGCAGCGTGTAACTGTTCAATAACTGCAGTTACAGCAACTCCTACAGCATGTGTGAATAGTCTTTTTACATTAAACGGAAGTGTAACTTTCACCAATCCCCCAACAACAGGTACATTGACGATAACAAATAGCTGTGGTGGATCTCAAACATTTAATGCCCCATTCACTTCTCCTCAAGCATATTCATTAACCGGATTAAATGCCAATGGAGCAGCATGTTCTGTTACGGCAACATTTTCTGCGACACCAAGTTGTACTTTATCGCAAAATTTCACTGCACCTGCTTCTTGTAACTGTGCTATTACGGCTATTTCAGCAACGCCAACGGCTTGTTCAGCAAATCAATATACATTGAGTGGTAATATTACTTTTGCAAATGCTCCCGCATCAGGAACAATGACCGTAACTAGTAGTTGTGGCGGAACGCAAACTTTCAACGCACCCTTTACCTCACCACAGGCTTATTCTTTGGCAGGTTTAACAGCAAATGGAGCAGCGTGTACTGTTACATCATCATTCAGTGCGAACGCTGCATGTACATTGACACAGAATTTCACTGCACCTGCTTCTTGTAACTGTGCTATTACAGCTATTTCGGCAACGCCAACGACTTGTTCAGCAAATCAATATACATTGAGTGGTAATATTACTTTTGCAAATGCTCCCGCATCAGGAACAATGACTGTAACTAGTAGTTGTGGAGG
>CAMBBW010000022.1 GCA_945863425.1 Lishizhenia tianjinensis | reverse complement strand
AACGCAGAAATAATGCATAACTGCTAACAGCACCTACCCAAAAGTGGCGAGTTCGTTCTTCGTAAGACAGTTTATCGTATATTTGAAATGCAGTTCTCCGTTTGAAGTTCAGTGGTAAAATCGCCACCTTCGGGTAGCTGCAAAACGTTGTAAGCAATTTTTAAATAAATAAACAAATATGAAAAGGTTAATTATTTTTTTCACAATGATTTTTATTTGGCAAGTTACAATGGCTCAGACAAAAACATTTAGTGGTGCTTGGTTTGATATTAACTATCCATCAAATTTCTTAGCAAAAGGGTCATTACCATCATCAACATCAGATGGCTTTGAAAGTGCTATTTTTAAATCCCCGGATAATCTTGTAGAATTTTATATTTTTTCGCCTCAGTGGAACGGAATAGCAACAGATATTGTGTTGAAAACAAAAGAAAAAATAAGTAGTTCAAAGACTGATATAAAAGGGGGTATAGAAACGAAATCGTGGACAATTACTCACTCAGAAGGATCTTATTCAAGAAGCTATCAGCAAAAATATAATCAATCACAAAATACGAAATGGATTATTGGAATAAAGTATAAAAATTCCTCAGCTCTTGAAAAGTACAAAAAAGAATATACTTTATTTAAAAATTCATTAAAGCAATACGCAGATTAAACTGCCTACAACAGCGCATAACCGCCATTAAAACTTGCGGCTATGCGCAAAACGTTATGGGCAAGTTTAAAAACCAAGACGGTCTGCGAAAGCCAAAGGGCTGACCACCCAAAGTGACTAAAAAAAGTATTATTGAATTTTAAAAGTGGAGACAAGAAAATCACTTAAAAAAACAGGGAGTATTCTGAAAATCCATAAGAGTAGGAATAAAATTTAAAAATAACAATATGAAAAATTTATTGATTTTAGCAACTATGTTGCTCACGTTTGGATTTGCGAATGCGCAATGTAAAGTTTATTCTGGTTCTAGTGGTTATAATGTTGGAGCTCGTGTTGAAAATGGTAAAGTTTATTCTGGTTCTAGCGGTTACACGGTAATTGCACGATTTGAAAATGGAAAGATTTACTCAGGCTCATCTGGCTACACAGTAATTGCAAGAGTTGATGGTAATAAAATCTATTCAGGATCAAGTGGATACACCGTTATTGGTCGAATTGATGGCAATAAAATTTACTCGGGATCAAGTGGCTATAATGTGGCTGCACGTAATGAAGGATGCGGAGGGATGAGTTTTGCTGCAGCAGCGGTTGCATGTTGCCTGTAAAAACAAAATATAGAAAATGAAAAAAATATTGATTTTAGCAATTCTATTGCTTACGTTTGGTTCTATTAATGCACAATGTAAAGTGTACAGTGGCACAGGATATTCCGCGAAACAAATAGGTTATTTTGATGGCGGTAAAATTTACAGCGGCACTGGGTATTCAGCTAAACAGATAGGTTACATAGAAGGAGAAAAAATCTACAGTGGCACAGGATATTCCGCAAAACAAATCGGATATTTCGAAGCTGGTAAAATTTATAGTGGCACTGGGTATTCCGCAAAACAGGTTGGTTATTTCGAAGCTGGTAAGATTTATAGCGGAACAGGTTATTCAGCTAAGCAAGTCGGCTACATAGAAAGTGGTGGCGGTGGTTGTTCCGCTGCAGCTTCATTCTTACTTCTTTTATAACCAACCCATAACAGCGCATTAGCAATAGCAGTGCGGAAGTTCTTAATTGTACTTCTGCCCTTTTTTGTAAATTCGTGCTAGCAAGAAACTTTGGTGCCTTAAATCCCTGCCATCGCCTACACGCAAACCGTTATGGGCAAGTTTAAAACCAAAACGGTCTGCGGAAGCCAAAGGGCTGACCACCTAAATTGACAGATAAAAAAGTGGAGACAAGAAAACCACTCTAAAAACAGGGAGTGTTCTGAAAATCGAAAAGAGTAAGAACAAATTATAAAAATGAAAAAATGAAAAAAGTTGTGAGAATTTTAAGTCTGATGTTTTTAGGACTTGTACTCTTGATAAGTTGTAATAGTAAATCAACGGATACCCCCCCTCAAGAAAGTAAAATTCCTGATGAACCTGTAAAGCAAATTCCTGATGAAAATGCTATCGCCGATGCCAAATTGGATGAGGAGAACCTAGAGGATGAAAAAACTAAAGTGTATTTCATTACTTCTAAAAGCATTAAAGTTGGTTTTGAAGAAGCAATTAAGGGTTTGAAAAGAATCGAAAACAAAACAATTAACGAAAATATGATATTCGAACTTTATAAGCAGGGAGGTAATCAAGATGGTCCCGAATGGAATTTTAAAGCCGTAATTCGTATAGGAGACTACTATTTACCGATTCGTTTAGGGGTCAATCATTCTATTAAAATTCAAGATTTGATTGATAATGACAATATGCAAGAAATTATAATCAACACAGGATGTTTTTCCGATGGTGGTTGTCTAGATAAAACAATGGTTATAAGAACCTTTAAAAGACGGCAATTTACTCTAACTGATTTTAGGGAAGGTTCCAATGTATATTTCACATCCAAAGACCTTGATGGTTATTCTTTCCCTGGATATAAACAAAAACTCGGATCTGTCCTAGGCTCTAAAGAACTAATTATAATTAATCGTGACTATAACAACGGTAAATTAGTAATTCAATCATATAAACCCTATAAAGTAGGCTTTGCAAAAGGTGCATTTACTAAAAAATTAAAGGTTGAATTAGCTGGATAGGACTTTATATTTGAATTCATCGGTAATTGATTTAAATTCAAAACTAAACAATGTGTATAAACCTGAAAACGATACTGTTTTTATTCTTACGAGACAATGATTAAACGAAAATACGTTTATCCAATAAACCAGACCGAACTGCAGCTTTTTCTAATGCGAACGGACAACAAGGTGTAAAAAATCGGGCGCTTCGCGGGGATAGTAATTTTCGCTTTAGAAATGGAAACAACCATAATATCTTTGCCAGTAATATTTCGGTAAGAAAATCTCCAAAACGATATAAGTAATAAATAAAATATGATTGAAATAATAGCAATGTATCTCACCTCAAAAAATATCGCTGAGATTGCAAAGGATAAAGGATATTCAAAAAGTTTATGGAGACTTTTAGCGATCCTTGCTTGGATAATATTTGAATTTATTGGTGTAGTTTTGGGCTTGATAATATTGGGCGAGGAAGGGGGGCTTATGATCTATTTATTTGCTTTATTAGGAGCTTTATTAGGAGTTTTCGTAGTTAGAAAAATTCTAGATAGCAGACCAAATGTTAAGGATAATTCTGACACTTTATTAGACAATTAAAAATGTCAGAATTATTTTCTAACTACAACAGCAACTAAGCCACATTAAAACGACAGTTTAGCTGCAAACATCGGGCTGTAAAAAAATTCACGTTTTCATAATGCACCAGTCAAAAGAACGTTGGTTTTTTTTCGATTTTAAGCGTTGTATAAGGCTTTGTATTTAGGCTACGGATTTGTAAGCCAAAACACGATAGCTAAACATAAACACACGAAATTTGTGGCTCGTTTTCACTCATTAATTCCTATATTTATAACCAATTAGCGTTGGTTTTTTCACAGACTGTCGTTATCGGGCATTGTAGGTAGACCTCGGTAGACCATCCTAAAATGCAACGATTATCATTTGTTCTGATATTGGGCCACAAAATGCCAACCCACCAACCGTAGTAAGTGGACTAAGGGACTTTCACTCAATAACAACAAAAATATTTTCGGCAAACTTTTGACTTACAGTTGACTGCTTACCATTAATTTCTATAAGCATCATCGAATCGTACTCTTGAATGGACAGCACTTTAATTTCATTATTTATTCCTAACCCTACTTTGACAACATATTGAAGAAACGGACTAGAGTTATCTTTTACAGCAACCATTTTACAAGACTTGCCAACACTTATTTCGGACAAAGTTTTTTTATACTGAACTTTTATCTCACCTTTTTTAGTGGGTATTGGGTCACCATGTGGGTCAAACTCTGGATAATCTAAAAACTTATCTAATTTATCAACCAATTTTCCCGACTGTATATGTTCTAATTGCTCGGCAACTTCGTGAACTTCGTCCCAACTAAACTCTAATTTTTGATACAAAAATGTTTCCCAAAGACGGTGCTTTCTAATAATTTCTAAGGCTATTTTCTTTCCCTTAATGGTCAATGTTATTTTTCCATACTTTTCATAATCTACCAATTCTTTCTCTTTTAGCTTTTTAAGCATATCATTTACAGTTGCAGGCTTTACAACTAAAAGGGAAGCCAATTCATTTGTGCCAGCTTCATTTGAACCACTTCCAAATGTGACTTTAAATAAGGCTTTCAAATAATTCTCTTCTGTGTATGTAAGCATCTTATTATTAAAAATTGATTTGATTTTGCGAAGATACAAAATAACATAAAACTTTATTTGTTAGATTAGTCTAACTTCATTATTTTTGCTCCCGTAACTAATTTTCAAAAGATGAAATCAAGAATACTCCTATCAATATCAACTGCCATTTTTGTTTTGATAGGTCAGCTTTCCATGGCTCAAACAGCCTCCATTTCAGGCAAAATAATTTCCGAGGGAAAACCAATAGAATATGCAAATGTAGCCCTGGTTGGCACTTCAACAGGAGATGTAACTGATACTTCGGGGATTTATAAAATAAAAAACATAAAGGAAGGTAACTTTGTTATACGGACTACTTGTATTGGATTCAATAAAATGGAAAAATCAATTTCCATAAAAGAAGGCGAAAAACTTACCATAAACTTTGATCTAACCAATTACCAAAATACGCTGAACGAAGTGGTCATAACAGGAACAATGAAAGAAGTAAGCCGTTTGGAAAGTCCTGTGCCTGTTGAAGTTTACACACCCACTTATTTTAAGAAAAATCCTACTCCTAATGTTTTTGAAGCATTGCAAAATGTAAATGGAGTAAAACCACAATTAAATTGTAATGTTTGCAATACTGGCGACATTCATATAAATGGGTTGGAAGGTCCTTACACCATGGTACTCATTGACGGTATGCCAATTGTAAGCAGCTTATCTACGGTATATGGATTATCAGGCATCCCCAATTCGTTGATAGAAAGAATAGAAATAGTAAAAGGTCCTGCTTCTTCATTATATGGCAGTGAAGCGGTTGGAGGACTGATAAACATTATTACAAAGAAACCACAGAACGCCCCTTTAATTTCTGCTGATGTATTTGCAACAAGTTGGGGAGAATACAATACCGACATAAGTTTAAAATTGAATGCAGGAAAAAAAGCGCGTGTCTTAACAGGCATCAACTATTTTAACTTCCAAAACAGAGTGGATCATAACAAGGACAACTTTACCGACATGACATTACAAAACAGAATATCCGTTTTTCAAAAATGGAATTTTGAACGCAAAGACAATCGAATTTTTAGTATTGCAGCAAGGTATATGTATGAAGACCGTTGGGGTGGAGATATGAGATGGGAAAAACAATTTAGAGGTGGAGACAGCATTTATGGCGAGAGCATTTATACAAAGCGTTGGGAAGTTTTGGGCAATTATCAATTACCAACAAAAGAGAAATTAATGCTCTGCTTTTCCTACAATAGTCACGACCAAAACAGTGTTTACGGAAAAACCTCTTACATAGCTCAACAAAATATTGCCTTTTCGCAACTTACTTGGGATAGAAAAATAGGCAAAAACGATTTTTTATTGGGTACTTCCTTACGCTATACTTTTTATGACGACAACACACCTACAACTGCATCAGCCGATACTATAAATCAACAAACAAAACCACAACAAACTTGGTTGCCTGGTCTATTCATTCAAGATGAGATTACAATTACAGACAAACATAAAGTATTATTAGGTTTAAGATTTGATTACAACTCGTATCACGGAAATATTTTCACCCCTCGTTTAGCTTACAAATGGACTTTAAACGATAAAAATATACTTCGTCTTAATGCTGGAACAGGTTATAGAGTTGTAAACCTATTTACTGAAGACCATGCAGCACTCACAGGAGCAAGGGTTGTGGAAATAAAAAATGAATTAAATCCCGAACAATCTTATAATGTAAATTTAAACTACATAAGAAAAATTTATACAAAAAATGGAACGTTTATTGGCATTGATGCTTCGGCTTTTTACACCTATTTTGAGGATAGAATAGTAGGCGATTATGAAACCGACCCAAACAAAATTATTTATGACAACTTAAACGGTTATGCAGAAAGCAAAGGAGTAAGTTTAAATATAGATATTGCTTTTAATAATGGCCTAAAAATAATAGCAGGTGGAACATTGATGGAAAACACATTAACCGAAAATGGAATTACAGAACAACAAATTTTAACAGAAAATTTTACTGGCGTTTGGGCAGTATCTTACAAGATTAAAAAAGCAAAATTGAGTATTGATTATACTGGCAATGTATATAGTCCCATGCGTTTACCACTTTTAAGCGACACCGACCCTCGTAGCCCAAATTCACCTTGGTGGAGCATACAAAATATACAATTAATTTTTGACGGCATTAAAAACATTCAAATTTATGGTGGCATAAAAAACTTATTAAACTGGACCCCCAATAAGGGCAATCCTTTTATTATTGCCAGAACCAACGACCCATTTGATAAAGAGGTTCAATTTGGAAGCAATGGACAAGTAATTGCTACAGCCAATAATCCTTACGGCTTAACATTTGATCCTACATACATGTACGCTCCAAATCAAGGAGCAAGAGTTTTTTTAGGAGTTAGGTATAGTTTTAAATGATGAAATTGAGTAATCGAATACTATTTATGATTTTAATAGTGGGCAGTATAGTTGTACTGCCTAATATTTTATTTTCGCAAATAAGAACTTATCACTTTGAACAAGTTTACAGAAAAAGCAGAAAAGAAATATCGTTGTTTTTATTCATACTGACTGGTGCAAGTATTGTCAAGCAATGCAAAACACCACGTTTAAAAACGACAGTATTATCCATAAGCTAAACACTGAATTTTATTTTATTGAACTTAACGCCGAAGAAAAAAGTCACATTACTTTTGCCAATCACACCTTTAAATTCAAACCAACAGGCACAATCACAGGTATCCACGAATTGGCAGAACAGTTAGCAACCGTTGACAATAAAGTGGTATATCCAACTTTATGTTTTTTAAACGTTGACTATGAAATTGTTTTCCAGTATAATCAATTTATCAATTCAAAAGACTTGCAAATTATACTGAAGCGACTAAAATAATCCACGATTTTGTTAAGGCATTTGTGTTTTTCCAGCACACAAACCCATAAAAACAACAATAGAGCCACCACGAAAGACAAAATAAAAGGACAAAACACGGATTTGGCAAAAGTGGCGGTTCAGTGCACCAATTGCTCAACAAACGCATCCACAAATCGAACAGCATTTTCTTTATCAATAAATTCTTCCATGCTACGCATCTGACTTTGAAACCGATTCGAAACAACCAATTAACTCATTTCCAACTATTTATTTTTCATAAATACACGAAATTCGCACCTCGTTTTCACTAATTAATTCCTATATTTATGAACCAATTAGTATTGGTTTTTTCACAGACTGCGGTTTCGTTTTCCAAAGACAGTTTTGTGGTTAATCAAACATTAGTTTTTCAAAAGTATAAAGAATAAAAAAATAAATTATGGCAGAATATAATCTAATATCCAACTATGAGTTCAATATGGGTGCAGGAATAACAGAAATCGGTTTTACCGAGGATGATCAGTTATTCACAAAAATAATGTTTGTAAAAAAGGCAGCCCCTCTTGCTACAATAAGTAGTGTAACTATAAAAAAGGGAGCGCTTACTCAGAAATTACAATACGATATTAAAATAATAAATGAAAATGGTAAGGAGCAATTATTTCAAATTCTCCAAATAGATTCCGTGGACGCACAAGGCGTGAAATTTGTCAATGAACTTAAATCTAAAATTCCTGCAAGTTGTCTATGGATAGATAAATTTGAAGCAAAAGCATTAGATGTGAAAAACTCCATGTCTTCTAGAACGTATGATTTACAGATCATGTGGTTTATCAAGGGTAAATTGATGGCAGGATACGGTCGTGGGCTGCAAATATTTATGAATTATGGTTTATTAACTTTGATTTGTCTTGGACTTCCTCTTCCTCTTCTAGTCTATGTAATTGCAACTGGGTGCCACAGAGTAACAACAGATGGTAACGGAATTAAAATTAAAAAACTTTACTCAAAATATTTTGCTTGGCAGGATGTAGATCATATTGATGTGCATACTTATAATATTGTAGTAACGCAATACGGCGTCCTCGCAGACAGCAACTTTCTTTTGGTTTTTATGCTTCATTCAAAAAATGGTTCAAAAAGAAAATTCATTATTCGTTCCTTGGAAGGAAAACAATTTGTGAAAGAAATGATTGAACGTAAAAAAATATCTGAAGAAACAGCGAGCATGTTTATTTGAAATTTTTTATTTGACTGGTCGCTTTGTTACCACAAAATCTTTTTGGCATGATCCACCAGTTGTCGGATACAAGACAAAAAGTGATTTATTTCATGTTTTTTTCGCTAGATTACCATCCAGTGCTAAAACATATAACCGCTAAAAGGTATATAAATACGTCTTGTGGCGTTAAAACGATTACTCAAATTTTTATTGTTTCAACTTTTCTCCAAAGACTGTTATAACAGCTGCTTCAACGTCAGGCGAAGAATCTGCATCGAAGAAACGATAAAAGATTACGCCTATGCGAGCACACCAAATGACTGTATTCAATCGGGACAAAGCAGTGCAGGTATTAATGAGAATGCAGACGAAAAGTTTCTTCCTATCTTTCCCAATCCGTTTATTTCATCCACAACCATCCAGACAATAGGCAATCTTAAAAATGCAAGCCTGACAATTTACAATTCATACGGGCAGACTTTAAAGCAAATAAAAAATATTTCGGGGCAGACAGTATCTTTAACCCGTGACAATCTTCCAAACGGGTTTTATTACATTAGGCTGACTGAAGAGAACAAAATAATTGCCTTGGAGAAATTAATAATTACGGACTGATACTTGAGATAAAGCACCGGTAACGATATGGACTAGCACGCCTATGTTTGCTATTAGAAGAAAAATTACTGCCTAACATAACAGCTTTTAACCAGAGAACGATAACTGCTGTTTTTTGTGGTACTTTTAAATAAAAAACTATGAAAAGAAACATATTTATTTTATCAATTCTACCAATAGTATTATTCAATTCTTGCGGCATTAAAACGGCAAAAGAAGTTGGGTTGCATTTTTCAACAGAAAGATCAAACTTACCTAACATATTGAATTGGCAGAAAATAGGTTTTGCAAAAGAATTGATAAATCAAAAAGAAATGGTAGTAATAATTAGTGGCGGAAAAAATCCAATTCCATTAGAAAAATGGGACGAATTTAAACCATCATTACCATATAGAAAAAATTTAGACCGTCATTTACTATTTCAGAAAACAGCATTTTATCGTTCCCCTAATACGAATGTAAATTGCAAAGAACCTGACTGCATAAAACAACGTGAATATAAAAATTATACTTGGGTAGAAATGGCAAAACCCATTTGTATTGATTATGTAGGTGGTAGAACAGATATGCTTAAACCCGAAAAAGGACACTTGGTGATAAAGACAATTCAAAAATGTCAAACAGTGATGTTCACTGATAGCATTTTTCAACTAACAGACAACAAAGGAAATTATTACGTAATGCATGCAACCGAAGCAGAAAAACCAGACACAACAGTCACTTTACCAAGCGGTTGGATACTGGAAAAAGTGATTTTGAAAGAACCCTTAATTATATCACCCTTTGGAGGTGGAAATGAATGTTATTTCAATATTGTTGGCGACAATTTAGGACAAGGATATCATCAATATATTTTTGCAGAGTCAGTTTATCCATCAAATGAAAAATAATTTTGATTAAAATTGATACTAGGAATAATAATAGAAGTTATCTTGTTTTCAAAATAATGCATACACATATTTAACAGAGCTCATTAGATCTGACGATGTCACCAAAAGACGTTTTAACCATTTGTTGATTTAATGCAAATAAGACAAAACAAACATTAATTAGCTAACTTTAAAATGTGTTGGAATTTAGACCAATCAATTCGAAACTTTTCTCAAATGAAAATTTAACCCCAAAAAACAAATAAACATGAGTATGATTAAAGAATTCAAAGAGTTTGCTATGAAGGGCAACTTAGTTGACATGGCAATTGCCTTCGTAATGGGCGCTGCATTCGCTAAAGTAGTGAGTGGTTTTATAGACGGCATGGTAATGCCCGTTGTAGGTAAACTGGTAGCCGGAGTAGATTTTGCCTCTCTGAAATATATTTTATCGGAAGCACAAATAGACGCTTCGGGTAAAGTTATAGCTGCCGAAGCTTCCATAAAATATGGCGAGTTTATAACTATTATGATCGACTTTATTTTGGTTGCTGTTGTTATGTTCATGATTATAAAAGCAATTAACAAGATGAAGAAAAAACAAGCTGAAATACCAGCTACGCCTCCTGAACCAACGGAAGACCAAGTACTTTTGAGAGAAATTCGCGACTTATTGAAAAAGTAAAATCACGCTAAAGGACGGCAAGTAATTCCTTCTCTTTGAACAGAAATCCGTGTCTCAAACGCTGAATTATAATCCTGATTAGCTTAAAGGAAGAACCAACAAGAAAATAAAATCACCCCATAAAAATGGACTAAGTTATATATAACTTGATAACGGTGAAAACTAGCAAAAATGGTGGTTGATCAATTATTAAGTGTACCCATAACAGCGTGCAAACGTTAGAATACAAAACATAACTGTTCGAAAAATAAATGAATATGGAAAAATCTAACATCATAATTCCAAACCCTTGTAATGCAAATTGGGACGAAATGACTCCAAACGACAAAGGGAAGCATTGTGGATCATGCAATAAGACCGTTGTTGACTTTACAACAATGAACGCTGAACAAATTAAACATTATTTGAACAGTAGTAAAATGCAGAAAGTATGCGGTCACTTCAAAACCACACAAGTGAGCGTAAGCAGGCCAATACACCATCAGTTTCTTGTAAACCTATACTTAAACATCGAAAGCAATTTTACAGCTCCAATCTTTAAGACCTTGACACTTTCCCTCTTAGTTTTGTGTATGACAGTTGTTGGCTGCAACATACCAACTAGAACTACAGGAGTAATTGAAAGGCTTCATGGAATTGATACAATGGATTCTCATAGAGATACGACAAATACTGCAAAGACCCTTAAGGGCGAAGTCGCAAAACCTAACAGTAAAAACAACTAACAACGTGTATTTTTTGCGTTAAACAAAAAAGAATATAGAGCCGCCCACCACTGATAGCGCACAAGCGTAACCCGAAAAGGGTATGCGCCTGCACCCAAAACGTTAGCTGAAATTCAAAATGTCCCACGATGCGCCTATATAACGAAAGGCATAAAGACTTCATAAACAAAGTAAATTGGACTTATGCCAAGACAATGCCCGAGTGGCCTCACGAATACACCGTTAGAAATAAAGTTGACGAAAATCTATTTATTGAAATGGTGAAACATATCAGGGAATTTGGTTATGATGGTTTGTTTTATCAAACACATCTTACTTATTTTGAGGCAGACAGTATGGTGTATTGGACAATGGGATATCCAATTGACGAAACTATAATAATCAACCGATGTAAGAAAGAAAACACTTATAAAGCACCATTAAAAGCTGGAACTTTACCAACAACAAAAACACACACATAGATGCAATCACTTTTAGGACAATTTTATTCTAGCATTAAGGGCTCACAAGAATATATAGCTTCTGAAGGACTGACTTATGTTTTACAGCGTTCAAAATCAGCACAACTTGCAATAAATAAAATTATCAAAAGCGATTGCGATTTGGACTTTAAAGACTTGCTATAACTCGAATTATGACTAATATCATTTTTTAGTTATTCTTGACATCTTAGTTTTGTTTCGTGAATGATATTCAACATCTTATTCGGAAATACAACGTTCCGGGCCCAAGATATACTTCTTATCCTACGGTTCCTTTTTGGAAAAATGACTCCTTGCAATTAACCGAATGGGAGGCCACACTCCAACAAAATCAAGCATCATTTCTCTCCAGCGCGATGAGTCTCTACATTCACCTCCCCTTTTGTGAGCAACTTTGCACGTTTTGCGGCTGCCATAAACGCATTACCAAGAATCACCAAAAAGAGATTCCTTACATAAAAAGTCTCAAAAAAGAGTGGATTCTCTACAAAGAACTGTTTGAATTCACACCAATTATTAAGGAACTGCACCTAGGTGGCGGAACTCCTACTTTTTTTACTCCTGAGAATTTAGTCGAATTAGTAAAGAACATTTTCAATAGCACCACTGTAGATCCTGCAACACATGAATTGAGTTTTGAAGCACACCCTATGTTCATGAAGCAAGCGCATTCCGAACAACTTTTTGATTTCGGCTTTAGACGATTGAGTATCGGTATTCAAGATTACGACACTCTTGTTCAAAAAGCGATTCACCGACATCAACCATTTGAAAAAGTAAAAGAAATTCATCGATACGCGCTAAAACTTGGATACGAATCTATTAGTCATGATTTAGTATATGGTTTACCGAAGCAGCAACTGAAAGGATTTGAAACTACCATTCAAAAAACAATTGAACTTTTGCCCCATCGCATTGCCTTGTATGGATACGCGCATGTTCCATGGATCAAAGGCAATGGTCAACGTGGGTTTGATGAAAAAGATATTCCGCAAGATGCTGAAAAGCGCGAGCTCTATGAAATGGCGAGTGAAAAACTTCTTCAAGCTGGGTATATCTCAATTGGAATGGATCATTTTGCCCTACCTTCAGACCCTATGGCCTTGGCCATGCGTGACAAGAAATTGCATCGGAATTTTATGGGCTACACAACACAAGAAACTCCTTTACTGATTGGACTAGGAATGTCGGCGATTTCTGATAGTTGGTTTGGATTTGCGCAAAATGAAAAATCGTTGGAGGGATATCAAAATAGATTAAAAGAAGGAAAACTACCCATCCAACGAGGGCATATTCTTTCAGAAGAAGATAAGGGAATTCGAAAATATGTCCTTTCTCTGATGTGCCATTTTCAAATGAACTGGGG
Source organism: Lishizhenia tianjinensis (assembly GCA_945863425.1). Taxonomy (GTDB): domain Bacteria; phylum Bacteroidota; class Bacteroidia; order Flavobacteriales_D; family Crocinitomicaceae; genus UBA952. The sequence goes on along the minus strand of CAMBBW010000022.1, from coordinate 9,079 downwards.
AGAAACTTCCTCCGAAAAATACAAGTCCGATATTAGATCTAGGTTGAAGGAAATGGTTTCGGATGAATTAATTCGCGAATTGCCTTCCGGATTTCAATTAACTGAAAAAGGAATCCCTTTCGTGCGAAACGCATGCATGGCATTTGACACTTATCTGCACGAGGCAGGGCGATCTGAAAAACCGTTATTTTCTAAAACGATATGAGCGAAACTTGCTATCATTGTGGAGAACCGGTTGTTGGTAAACCAATCACAACTGACAATCACTCCTTTTGTTGTAGTGGATGTAAAAGTGTTTATTTAGTATTAAAGTCAAGTGATTTAGATTCTTTTTATTCGATTGAAAACCAAGCTGGAAATCGTCCCGGATCCAAATCAAAGGAACAATATCGTTTTTTAGACACCGAAAATTTCAGGAAAAAATTTATTGAATTTGAGGATAACGAAATGGTAAAGGTAACGTTGTTCTTACCTCAAATTCATTGCTCATCCTGTGTTTACTTACTAGAAAATCTTTCAAAAATAAACCCGCTTATTAAGCATACACAGGTTAACTTTCCCAAAAGAGAAGCGACAATTATTTTTGCTCAGGAAATGCTACTTTCTGATGTGGCAACCTTGTTGGAGACGATTGGTTACACACCCAATTTTGGCAAAAGAAAAGATCAAGAAAAAATACTCGATCGTGTTTTTCTATATAAAATCGGAATTGCCGGTTTTGCCTTTGGAAGTATAATGCTATGGAGTTTTCCGGAATACCTTGGCATTGACGAGAACTATGCCCCATTCCGAACTTTTACAGCCTACTTATCCCTACTGATTTCACTTCCTGTTCTATTTTTTTCTGCACGAGATTATTTCATTTCCGCATACAAGGCCATTCAGAATAAAAGTCTGAATTTAGATGTGCCAATAACGCTAGGAATCATTGCTTTGTATTACGAAAGCATATGGAGTATTTTGCACGAAAATGGCCCAGGATATATGGATTCCTTTGCAGGATTTATCTTCTTTTTACTCATTGGGAAATGGTTTCAACACATCACCTACCGGTCACTGTCCTTCGAACATGATAATTCCATGTATTTACCCATTGCCGTTTGCAAACTACATGAAGGCAAAGAAACCTATGTTGAAGTTGAAAAATTGGAAATCGGTGATGTTTTTATGGTGCGAAATGAAGAAATAATTCCGTGTGATTCAGAAATAATTTCAGATGATGCCCGCATTGATTATAGCTTTGTGACCGGTGAAGCCGAACCGATTAAAAAATCAAAAAAGGATTTTGTTTTTGCCGGAGGAAAAATACTTGGTCAACCAGTTCATTTTAAGGTTCTGAAAGAGAGCAACCGCTCCCATTTGACTCAGTTGTGGAATGATGTAATGCAGCAAAAAGATCCTAAAGAACATGTTTCTTTGCAAGATAAGCTCTCTGTTTATTTTTTATCGGCTGTTCTCCTTATTTCAGGAGGAAGTGCAGTTGCCTGGTACTTCATAGAACCGGCTAGTATAATACATATAGTGGTTTCCATTTTAATTGTAGCTTGTCCGTGTGCTTTGGCTCTATCTTCTCCGTTTACCTTAGGAAACACGCTACAATGGATGGGTAAAAGAGGTTTCTACTTAAAAAATACGGCTGTTGTTGAAAAAATGAATGCAATTACTGATATCGTATTTGACAAAACAGGCACCCTCACAACACCGCGAATGCACATACATTTTGTAGGCGAAGGACTTTCCAACACTGAAAAAAACCAGATTGCATCAATGACCTATGCTTCCACTCATCCACTTTCGAGAGCATTACATTCCTTGCTAAAACAAGAAGGACATCAAGAATTTGACGAAGTAGATTCATGGGCTGAGATTAAAGGAGAGGGTATCTCTGGACAAATAAGGAACAGTGAATACCGCATCGGAAAGGCATCATTTTGCGGGGAAGAATCCAATAATACTATTGAAACAGAGGTTTGGATAGCTGTAAACAATAAGGTTAAAGGAAAATTTCTTTTCCAACAACAAATGCGTCAAGGTATCGAAAAATTAGTTGAATCGCTCGGTGATTATCAAATTCATGTCTTATCGGGCGACAATGAGAAAGACTTAAATCGACTAGAGGCAGTTTTTCCAATTTCAACCTCCATCTGTTTTAATCAAACTCCCGCTGACAAATTCAATTACATTCAACAACTCAACCAAAAAGGAAAAAAAGTTTTAATGATTGGTGATGGATTGAATGATTCTGGTGCTTTAGGAGCAGCATCTGTCGGTGTTGCGGTTTCTGAAAACCTTTCACAATTCACGCCTAGTTCAGAAGTAATTATTGAGGCATCCAAACTCACTCGTTTACACACCTATTTGCGGGCTGCAAAAAATGCACGATTAATTTTAAAAATCTGCTTGGCATTCTCAATCACTTATAATTCCTTAGGACTCAGTTTCGCAATCAGCGGACATCTAACGCCATTTATTGCTGCTATTTTAATGCCGTTAAGCTCAATTACCATTGTATTTTTGAGTACTGTTCTGGTCAAATTATTAAATCGTAAGTAATAAAACCCCTGCCTTCCTGCTTATCCTTTCCTAGATTTACGCTATTTATGAAATGGGCGAAAAACCCTCATACAAAGCCCTTTTATTTACTATTCATACAGTAAAAAAAATTGGAAATGGTATAGCTACATCATCGAATACTTACCCTTTTATCCTAATATTAATAATGGTTCTGATAAGGAATAAACAACAAGAATAAAACAGTAATAAACCCAAATATAAGGCGTGGAGAATAAACCATCACCTATGCAGATGGGAAAACAATACATTTTTACAAAATTGGCATACGCATAACAAGCAAAGGAATTTCAGTCCATCTAATGAATTGAAAATAAAAATTTCTTGAAAGAATCTGTAGGAAACATGATAGGAAAGGCAACAAAGTAGTGACTACACTTCGTTTAATTCCTTGAATGAATTTAACCTTAATGTGTTGGATGAAAACAGGAAATTAGAAATCAAATAAAAACGCTCTCATTTAATTTAACTTTGCATTTGTTTCTTTCATGCGTTTCAGTTTCTTTTTCAACATGGAATAATCCAACCAATAAATCACTTTTAGAGAAAAACTATTTATTGGACCATTTTCAAGAGTACTCTTCAAATTCGACCAATACAAATCACCCACCCTACTATCGGAAGCAAAGATTGAATTTTTCCACACTAAATTTATTTCACTTCCAGGCAAGAAAACCCAACGGTATTGTAAATCGATGGTAAAGGCATTGTAGTTGATGTTGTAGGCCGAATTACCATCGGAGTCCATGCCAGTAAAACCATCCAATTGATCCAACCGCCCTTGATCATTAAGCAAAAGGAAAGAATCGTAGGTTAAGGTTGAACGATAGTGCCTTAAGCGAAAAGTAATTCCCATTCGATTTGTCAATATAACATCCGCTGAAAGCGCTTGAATGGTGTTCACACGATCCCGATTTCCAAATAAAATACCTGTAACAGCTTGAGTTGGTTGACCAAATTGAATAGCATACCCCTGACTGTTGTATTGAAATTCTTGTTCCCAGCTATAAATCAATGATACATAATCTGAAATTCTCCACCGTGGATTGAATTGATAATCCCATTCCCACCAATTAGTTCGCCCAACAAATGTATAACCCACACCCATATCGAACGCTACTTTTTTCTGATAATTACTAGAAACCCAAACAGAACCCCAATTCCAAATTGGGCGAATAAAATAGGAGCCCCAATTTCGTGGCTCAAAAAAATCATAGCTTTCCGTAACTGAACCCGCATAACGCAATCCGGCCGCGTTAAAATCTTTGGAAACCATCGTAAAATTCGCATTCAAATAGGTACCTGTGTAATGATTAGGTAGATAAAGGCCCGCAACACTAGCCGAAGCACCAACCAACATTTTATTCAGATAATCCCACTTTGGTTTAAAATTCCGATAGCCAGCAGATACTTCAAAAACTCTACGATTATTGTTGTAATTGAACCCCAAATCATTCGGGTCATAGGTGTCAGATTCTTCGAGGTAACCCATTCCATAAACCCATTTTCCGCGTTGTTTACCAATATTCAAATTATACCGATAACCTAATTCATTGGAAGTTGAGCCCGATTTACTTGACAATGCCGTTCTACCATTAAAAAAATAATTGTTGTTTTTGGAATTAAATACAAAATTCAACCCGGAAACGTTGGCATCGTAAAAATCCCCAGCGCGCCACACATTTGTGTTGGTAAACGTGATGGAACTATTATTCTTTAAATTTTTATCGAGAACAAAAACATTATAATTTGTTAATGGAGATACGATAACGGAGCGATTTAAATCCAAAATGGTGTCGAAAGCCATACCCTGCTGCTCCGCAGTAATAGCGTTAAAAAATCCAATTCCCAATCCATTTTTCATGCGACCAGAAATCTTACTAGCATTATACAATTGAGAAGGCAGTGGTTCATTTACCAACACTTCATTTTGTGTTAATTGTGCATTCGAGATTGCAGAAGGTGCTTGAATTCCTATCCGTCTACTGTAAAACAATCCTGCTTTATTAAAAAGTTCTGTTCCCTCTGTAAAAAATTGCCTATTCTCATTGAATTGAACTTCAAAAGGAGTCAAATTCAATACTTTTTGATCAAAAACTACTTGTCCAAAATCCGGAACAAGTGTAACGTCTAATGTAAACGCCTCATTCAATCCATATTTAATATCCAAACCGCCATTCATTGATTTGTTCCATCCAATCTCTCCATTTTGGTCCGGTACTCTGTCCAAATAAGAAGATAAATACGGCATAAATGCAAGTCTCAGTGGAGGTTCAATTCCTTTTAAGCCTATAATATCTCCGCTTTCTAATAGGTAATTCTCTAAGTCAGGATTCACAGGTGACCAAGTAGATTCCTCTCGCAAGCGTGAAATTTGCCTAGAAAAATTAACGCCCCAAGATTGAACTTCTTTTTTAGGAAATCGAAATGCCGAATAAGGTATTCTGATTTCGGCAATCCAAGCTGAATCTGAAATATGAATGACTGAATTCCATACTAAATTCAATTGGTCGTTGTAATCGTTAGCTGCTATTTTGGCATCTATTTGAACCCCACGACTTGTAACACCAAAATAAAATCCATTCTGATTATCATTATAGGTATCCAAAAAAATGGAGAAGATATCGAGTGTTGGCGCAAAATCATCGCGCAAGGAAAGCACTTTTGAAATTGAATCTGGATGATCGTAACAAACAGCAGCAAAATAAATCGCTTGATCGTCATATGTAATTTGAACTGTGGTTTTTTTACCTGAAACTTTACCTGGCGTTGGTTTTATTTGTGTAAATCCAGTAACACCTGCCGCTTTTCGCCAAGATTTTTCAGTGAGTTTACCATCCAATTGAATTGGTTCTAAATTGGGTTCAGCTTGAATTTGGAGTTGAGCCAAAACACTACTCCCTAAGCTTAAGAATTGAAAAAAAATAATGAAAAAGCTTGAAAATTTCATGTGAGCAAAAATACAGCAATGTTATTTAAAAATGGATAACTTTTATATAAATCACATCAATTTTAACTCGGTCATTCAAAAAACATGATATAAATCAGTTTTTAAGATGCTAACGGTCATTCCGTTTTTTTTTGAATCTCGCCAATTTTGCATTATGGGAATTATATACATAATGCTTATTGTTAGTCTATTCTTAGCGCTATTTTTCTTGCTTGCTTTTCTTTGGGCAACAAAAAATGGTCAGTTTGAAGATGACAAGACCCCTTCCTTACGCATTTTATATGATAACGAATTAGAATTAAATAACCACAAACAATCAGAAGATGGTAACAGAGAAATTTAGTTACGACAATAAAATTGTCAAATTATTCGCTTATGCAACTGTGATTTGGGGAATAACCGGCATGCTCGTTGGGCTGATTATTGCTTTACAATTAGCATTTCCTGAATTTTTTAATGATTACCTAGGGTTCAGTTTTCTATCTTTTGGTCGATTAAGGCCTTTACATACAAATGCGGTAATATTTGCTTTTGTAGGGAATGGTATTTTTACCGGGTATTATTATTCGTTGCAACGCTTACTAAAAACAAGAATGTGGAGCGACAAAATGTCTTACCTTCATTTTTATGGATGGCAATTAATTATAGTTTGCGCTGTTGCCACTTTACCTTTTGGAATTACAACAGGTAAGGAATATGCCGAATTGGAATGGTGGATTGATATTCTCATTGCTGGTATTTGGGTTGTTTGGGGATGGAATATGTTTGCCACCATTCTTGTACGAAGAGTAAAACATTTGTATGTTGCCATTTGGTTTTATATCGCAACGTTCGTTACGGTTGCAATGTTGCATATTTTTAACTCATTTGAACTACCCGTTTCATTCATGAAAAGTTATTCGTGGTATGCTGGTGTACAAGATGCATTGGTGCAATGGTGGTATGGTCACAATGCTGTTGCTTTTTTCTTAACCACCCCCTATTTAGGGTTGATGTATTATTTTATTCCAAAAGCTGCAAATAGACCTGTTTATTCCTATCGATTATCCATTATTCATTTCTGGGCATTGATATTTCTTTACATTTGGGCAGGGCCACATCATTTATTATATACTTCATTACCTGATTGGGCACAAAGTTTAGGCGTAGTATTTTCCATCATGTTAATCGCGCCATCATGGGGAGGAATGTTAAATGGATTATTGACATTACGCGGAGCATGGGACAGAGTTAGAGATGATGTAATGTTGAAATTTATGGTAGTTGCACTAACATGCTATGGTATGGCGACTTTTGAAGGCCCGTTGCTTTCATTGAAAAACGTAAATGTAATATCACATTTTACCGATTGGACAATTGCACACGTTCATGTTGGCGGATTGGGCTGGAATGGAATGTTCACTTTTGGTCTATTATACTGGTTATTCCCCCGAATTTATAGAACAAAACTATACTCAACTAAGCTAGCAAACCAACATTTCTGGATTGCTACTCTAGGAATTATCTTATATGCAATTCCAATGTACATTGCTGGATTCATGCAAGGTTTGATGTGGCAAGACTTTTTACCTGATGGCACATTAGTTAATAAAGAATTTCTTTCAACGGTAGACGCATTGAAACCGTATTATATGCTCCGTTCATTAGGAGGATTACTTTACTTAACCGGTGCAATCCTTATGTTTTATAACTTAATTAAAACGGCAAAAAGTGGAAGTCTCCTTGCAAATGAAGAAGATGAAGCTATTGTTCTTCGTGACAAAAATGTAAAAAGCACGAATGAATATTGGCACCGCACCATCGAAAGAAAACCAATTCAATTTATGGTAATCAGTATCATTGTTGTTGCAATTGGAGGATTATTTGAAATCATTCCAACTCTGATTGTTAAGAGTAATGTCCCAACAATTAGCAGTGTAAAACCATATACTGCATTAGAACTAGAAGGTCGAGATTTATACATTCGTGAAGGGTGCTACAATTGCCACTCCCAGATGGTTAGGCCTTTACGATTTGAAACAGTACGTTATGGGGAATATTCCAAATCAGGTGAATTTGTGTACGATCATCCTTTTCAATGGGGTTCAAAACGAACGGGTCCAGATTTGGCACGAGAAGGTGGATTGAGAAGTAACTTTTGGCATTTTCAACACATGATTCGTCCTAAAGATTTATCACCAGGATCTATCATGCCCGCCTATACTTGGATGAACGAAGATGACTTAAACCTTGATTTAACGGAAAAGAAAATAAATGCTATGCGCACACTAGGAGTCCCATATCCAGAAAGGTATGCAGCAATATCAGTATCTGATCTTAAAAAGCAAGCCTTAGTAATTGCAACAGATATCGTAAGTAATATTCCGGGACAAAAGCTGAGTGAATCACAAAAGCAAGAAAAAATCAACTCCATTGTAAATAAAGAAATCATTGCTATGATTGCTTATTTACAACGACTTGGCACGGATATCAAGCCAAAAACAAGTAAAAAATAAATTATGCTACGATTTATAAAACATTCAATGACAACAATTGATGGCGTTTCGATTTTCCCAATGATTTCGCTCTTGATTTTTGTTGTGTTTTTCATCGTTATAACCTTTATGGTTTGGAAAATGAAAAAGGAAGAAGTTACCGAACTGGAAAACTTACCATTAGAAAAAAAAGAAAATAGCTAAAACGCAAAAAATAAATAGGGAAATGAAAACACTAACTAGTATACAAATCGTACTAAGTATCATCTGGCTAGGCACTTCAGCTCTGGCTCAAGATGGTGAAAAACTATTTAAATCTCGTTGTTCATCTTGTCATATGATAGACAAAAACTCAACTGGGCCTGCCCTAAAAGGTGCTAAAGCTAAATGGGAAGCCGCAGGTGAAGGATCATTACTGTACGACTGGGTAATGAATTCAACAAATATTATTGCTGCAGGCACGAGCCAATCCGCAAAAGCTATTCAAGGGTTTTCACCAACGGTTATGCCTCCTCAAACGGTTACAAAATCAGAAATTGATGCTGTTTTTACCTATATTGATACTTACATCGCCCCAGTTGCAGCAAATACAACGAGTGCAGGATCTACATCACCTGACTCAGAAAAAAAAGTAATCAAAAAACCTAATTATGCGAGTAATTTAACCTTTTTTTATTTCTTACTATTGGGAATTGTAATACAAATTATTGCCATTATGATTCTTTCTGGAACTGTTGGGCGTTTTATTAAATCAGACTTCTTCCGAGATAAAATTGCAAAAGGCTCGTTAAAAAAAGGAATATTAGTATTAATCGTTTCCTTATATTCTCTGACTCCAAATAACCTAATGGCATTTACCCTGCGAAAAGCGGGAGAAGGAGACCCAACACAACCTTGGTTATTGATTGAAAATGCAGACCTCTATACTTTAGCTGCTATTAATCTTGTTTTACTTCTTGTAATAATCTATTTAAGAAGCTTGTTTACTTCCTTAATGGATATGGCAGTTCCTAAAAAGAAAGCAGCCCCTGAAACTCCTTTGGTGAATATCAAGAAAATCAATGCGATTTTAACAGATGCCGTA
>CAMBBW010000021.1 GCA_945863425.1 Lishizhenia tianjinensis | reverse complement strand
TGTTTTCAAAATCTTCAAAATCTGATTGTTTCGAGTAAAGCAAATTGAATTTACTTGCTGATATATCTGATTGATTGGTGCAAATATCTAAATCGCCCAATAGAATTCCTTTATCATTGATAACAAGGCTAGCTGCCAATTGATTAATTGTGAAGCCTGATTTCTCCTTCAATTTAAGTTCTACCACATTTGTTTTGAAATCGGTTAGATTTACTTTGAAATCCGTTGCTTTTAACGAAAGACTTGAAATTGCTAAATGGTTCCAGTCAATTCCGTTTGAATTTAGTTTCTTTCTATTATCGTCATACTTAAATCGAATTTCACTCAATTCAATTCGATTAATGTTGAAATCAAACGGCTTGGGATCACTCTTACTATCTGAACTAAAATATTCTTCAATAAAAGCGTAATTATATCGTCCAGTATTTTTAGCACGACTTATTTTTATGGTTCCCTCGGAAAGTTGAACTTTATCCAAACTAAAGATTTGCTTATTCAGATCTAGTAAATTAATAGTTACAACCAATGATTTAATTATTGCCAAGGTATCTTTTTGCTGATCCTCCACATATACTTGATTTAACTCCGCACGATCAAAAAACAAGATGTCGACTTTATCAATTTGTATTTTAGCATTTAATTCATTCGAGAGGAAACTTGTAGCTATTGATGCTAAGTAGGTTTGAAACGTTGAAGTTCGAATAACGAACGCAAGCAGAAAAAATGCAATGAGCAACCATTCGAGGATAATCCCCGTTGTTCTCCCAATGATTTTAAATACCTTTGCCATCTATTTACGTTAATTTACAAAGTTAATCAATATTGGCGCATACAAAAACATATATTTTAGGCATAGAATCCTCCTGTGATGATACCTCTGCAGCTGTGTCTTTGAATACGCAAATCTTATCTAACGTAATTGCGACACAAAAGATACATGAATTATATGGTGGAATTGTACCTGAACTAGCGAGTCGTGCGCATTTGAAAAATATTATCCCAGTTGTTTCAGAGGCTATTAAGCAGGCAGGGATAACTCTAAATGATCTTGATGCTATTGCTTTCACTAAAGGTCCAGGACTTTTGGGCTCTTTGCTTGTGGGAACTTCTTTTGCAAAAGCTTTGAGTTTATCGCTCAATAAACCATTGATTGATGTGCACCACATGAAAGCACATATTATGGCTCATTTTATTGATAATGAACGCAATAGAAAGCCTTCTTTTCCATTTTTATGTTTGACGGTTTCTGGTGGACATACCCAAATTGTGAAGGTTTCCTCTTTTCAAAAAATGGAGGTGATAGGAAGTACAATTGACGATGCAGCAGGTGAAGCATTTGATAAATGCGGGAAAATCATGGGGCTTGTTTATCCCGGAGGACCTTTAATCGATAAATTGGCGCAGAACGGTGATCCAAAGCGATTTCAATTTGCTAAACCAAAAGTGGATGGACTCAATTTTAGTTTTAGTGGGTTAAAAACTTCTTTTTTGTATTTTATTCAAGGGGAAACTAGAAAAAACGCGAATTTCATCCAAGAAAATTTGAATGATTTGTGTGCTAGTCTACAGCAAACGATTCTAGATATTTTATTCATAAAATTGGAACTTGCTGTTCAACAAGAAGGAATTACAGAAATTGCAATTGCAGGTGGAGTTTCAGCGAATCAAGGTTTGCGCGATAGATTACAAGAATATGAGAAAATGAAAGGTTGGAATATTTATGTTCCTGAATTTCAATTTTGCACGGATAATGCTGGAATGATTTCTGTGGCTGGTTATTATCATTATCTGGAATCTGAATTTACTGATTTAAGCGTAAGCTCAGAAGCACGAAGCATTTCGTTTTAATTTCGAAGATATTTTTAAAATTCACACGATTTATTGTTTTTTTCCGTTATCTTAGGAATCTAAATCGATTTTTATGGAAGCTCAATTAATTCAAAAGGAAGAAATCTCGTCGTTATCTTTTACTAATCCAATCAAAATCAGTCAACATCCTGATTTGATTTATCAGATTGAGCAGGCAACAATTTTGGGAAATGCGCATCATTCTAAAGTTTCCATTTATTTTCATGATGATACGAACCTTAAGAAGGTAGAGACAACAATTTGGGCGGCTGGCTCCAAATTTATTTGTCTCAAAGGAGGGGTTTGGATACCAATTAGTCGACTTGTGGAGATTAAAATGTAAATTTGTGTTTTACTTTTCAAAATGAGATTTTTTTTAATTCTGTTTATATTGTTGTGTAACTATTCCATGGCTCAAAGCGTTGTGAAATGGTCTGGAGTTTATTCAAAAAAAACGGATGAAGTTATTTTAACTGCTACTATTGAGAAAAATTGGCATTTATACAGTCAATATATTTCACCAAACGCTGGACCTGTCGCAACCAAAATAACATTTTTAAAAAATAAAAAAGTAAAAATAAAAGGAAAGCCGTTAGAAGAAAATGTTCATGCATTTTACGATGAAAATTTCATGGCGCATTTGTCGGTTTTTGATGATAAGGCCATTTTCAGGCAGAAAATCAAAGTGAAAAAAAGTACAGATCTTAAATTGGTAATAACTTACATGGTTTGTGACGATAGTAGGTGTTTACCTCCAACTGATGAAACATTGACAATAAAAATTGAAAAATAATGAAAATATTTAGTTTTGTTTTTTCTTTTATGTTGCTTACGCTAAGTAATTTAGTGTACAGTCAAATTGATAATCCAGAAGATAAAGTGAAAGCCATATTTAGCTTGGAGCAAAATGGGTGCGAGGCTTATGTGGTTGCAAAAATAACCGTTGTTCCAGGTTGGCATATAAATTCAAACAAACTTCCTGCTGGTTCTTTTTCCATTCCAACTCAATTGAATATTAATCCATTGGTTGGGGTAACTGTTGTTCCGGGGGTGATTGAACCAAAACCTGTAATTGAAAACAATACGGATATAGATGAGATTTTAAGTTATCATAAAGGAAGTTTTATCATTAAACGGAAATTGGTGCTTTCCTCACCAACCGACTTGATAATATCAGGTTCTTTTTCTTTTCAAACCTGCAATGATGTAAAGTGTTTGCCTGAGTTTTCTTTGAAGTATAATTTGAAAGCGATTGGTTGCTCTTCAATAAATTCAAAAGAATTACAAAAATCTATAATTTCTGGTTTTGTTAAAGTAAATCAGGATGAGGCTACTCATAAAGATGGTTCATCATATGTTTTGGTTAACCAAAATTGGTATCAAGTTCCAAAAGGAAATAGTATTAAGTTTTATAAAAAATATTTAGCTATAAAATTGAAAAATGAAAAATAACCTAATCGTTTTAATACTTTTTTTATTAACATCTTATTCATTTTCATTTTCGAACGAAATTCCAAAAAGTGAAGTTGTCGAGATGTTAAATCTTGTTGAAACAAGCGCAGATTTTGATTTATCGATTGAATTAATAAAAGGAAGTGACAATTCGGCTGATTTATTAGCTGACACGAATATCTCTAATTTAATTAGCGACAAGGAAAAAGTATTTGTTAAAATTGTTCCTTCAGAAAATGTAAATCCCGGATCCGCAAATGCAACTAACGGCTCTTCTGGAACCGGTAAATCAATGCTTATAATTTTTGTTTTATCGTTTTTAAGTGGATTTGCTGCATTGCTTACTCCTTGCGTGTTTCCAATGATTCCAATGACTGTTAGTTATTTTACCCATTCAAGCAAAAACAAAGCTATGGGGATAAGGAATGCCTTGTTCTATGGAATTTCGATTATAACTATTTATGTAATTTTAGGAACTATTGTTACTGCCATTTTTGGCCCTGCAGCTCTCAATGCTTTATCTACCAATGTTTGGTTTAATATTTTCTTCTTTATTTTATTGGTTGTTTTTGCAGTCTCTTTTATGGGAGCTTTCGAAATCACACTGCCCAATTCTTGGTTGAATAAGTCTGATACAGTATCCAATAAAGGAGGATTTATTGGGATTTTCTTTATGGCTTTAACGTTGGCGTTAGTGTCATTTTCTTGTACCGGTCCGATAGTAGGAACTTTATTAGTTGAGTCGGCATCCATCGGTGGAATCGCTCCCTTTGTTGGTATGTTTGGATTTTCTTTGGCTTTGGCCTTGCCTTTTACATTGTTCGCCGCTTTTCCAGGTTGGATGAATTCACTTCCGAGATCAGGTGGTTGGTTGAATACAGTAAAAGTATTTTTAGGATTTCTTGAACTAGCTTTAGCATTCAAATTTTTATCAACTGCTGATTTGGTTTCTCAATCACATTTATTGGAGAGAGAATTGTTTTTGGCAATTTGGATTGGAATCTTTACCGCTCTTGCTATTTATTTGTTGGGTGGATTTAAATTACCGCATGATAGTCCATTGGAAAGATTATCGGTTGGACGAGTATTGTTAGGAACCACGACATTGATTTTCGTAGCTTACTTAATTCCAGGAATGTGGGGTGCTCCGTTAAAATTAATCAGTGGTTTTCCTCCATCACCGACCTATAGTGAATGGAAACAATCAGGCTCATCCAATACCTCGAATCAATCCGCAGAACATGTTGAGGGAATGCATGAAGGAGTGCACGGAATCATGATGTTTGACGATTATGATAAAGCCTTAGCCTATGCAAAAAAGGTAAATAAGCCACTCATGCTTGACTTTACAGGTTGGGGTTGTCAAAATTGCCGTAAAATGGAAGAAACGGTTTGGAATGCCGAAGGTGTTTCATCTATTTTGAAGGATAAAGTAGTTGTTGCCTCCTTGTATGTGGATGAAAAAAAGGAATTGCCTGCTTCAGAACATAAGGAATTGGAATATGCTCCGGGAAAAAAGATGTCAATTACGCAAGTGGGACATAAATGGGGATTTCTTCAAATGAGTAGATACAAAAGTAATTCTCAACCTCATTACAGAATGCTTTCTCCAGATGGAAAAGATTTAGCTAATGGTCCTGCAGATTTTGAACACCATGGAAATGCAGAAGCATTTAAAAAATGGTTGGAAGAAGGATTGAAGTTGGCGAAATAAGATAGAGAGTTACAAGCTAAATTTTGCTTGTATACACGATACTAAAGCTGCGGTTTCTGTGCGTAATCGATTTTCGCCTAATGTTATTGGTACATATCCTGTGGTAAGCGCTAATTCAATTTCTTCGAGCGTAAAATCACCCTCTGGACCTATTACTATTACCTTGTTTTGAAAAGAAGTATCAATCTTCATTTTTTCTCCTTCTCGACAATGCGCTATTAAACCAGATGGATATTGTTTCAAAAAATCTTTCCATTTTGTGAGACCTACAATTTCGGGAACAAAATAGCGACCAGATTGCTTCACAGCCGCTATAGCCGTTTTCTCCAATCGATCCAATTTAATTTCGCGTCGTTCACTGTTTTGACAAAGTATTAAACTCAATTTTGTTAACCCTATTTCGGAAGCTTTTTCAATAAACCACTCCATGCGATCCATATTTTTTGTTGGCGCAACGGCAATGTGGATTGTTTTTTCAATAGGATGAATGGTGATTTTTTCAATTTTAACAGAACACCTTTTGGGATGAGCCTCAATGATAGTGGTTATTGCCGAAATCCCATTGCCATTAAATAGTTCTATCGAATCATTTTCCTTTAATCGCATCACCTGAATGCCATGCTTGGATTCAGCTTCAGATAAAGTGAGTAGAGTAGTGGCCTCTATTAATTCGGGTGTGTAAAATCGATGCATTAGTGAAGTAATCGATAGGTAAGTTCTTGCATTAATTCTCCTTGAGGAACATTGTTGCTGTTCACTCCCTTGGATTTTAAATCAAACTCATATAAAATTTCAATATTAGCGGCAATTTTCTTTGGGGCAAACTTTCCAGCAGCTTGAATTAATTCACCCGCAACAAATGGATGTACTTTCAGCGAATTAGCAATAAATTCTCTTGATTTATTCTGTGCAAAATGTACGCGCATAAGCTGGGTGAAAAACTTAAATAAATTAGAAACTATATTCGTTAAATCTGCTGCTTTTGGATTTTGGTTAAAATAATGAACAATTTTATTCGCTTTCGTGATGTCTAGTTTGGCTAGTGCATTTGTTAATTCATACACGTTGTAATCTTTTGAAATCCCAATGTTTTCCTCGATGTGCACTTCGTTAATCGTGGTACCTTTTTCTACTAAAAGGGATAGTTTGTCGATTTCGTTCACCAATCGCGATAAATCATTGCCTACATTTTCCGCCAATAACATAGTTGCTTTCGAGGAAATCATAAACCCTTTTGCCTTGAGGTAATTAACAATCCAATCTGGTAATTGATATTCGCGTATTTTTTCTGATTTAAAAACGACTCCTTTTTTAGAGGATTCTTTCAGGAATTTTTTCCGAGCATCAATTGTCTTGTATTTATAGCAAACAACAAGAATGGTCGTTTCAAGTATATTTTCAACGTACGATTCCAATTGTTCCACTTGCTTAAAATCTTGTGCCTCTCTAAGAACAACGAGCCTTCTTTCTGCCATCATGGGGTAACCTTTCAATTCACTAATTAGTGAAAGTAAGTCAGCATCTCTGCCATAAACGATTGTTTGATTAAAATCTCGTTCATGTTCTTCCAATGCAAATTCTTCTATAGCTTCTGCTATTTTATCAATGAAATAAGGTTCCTCACCATGTAAAATATATACCGGTTTAAAATCCTTATTTTTTATAGAAGAAAGAAGTTGTTTAAAATCCATTACTTCAAAATTACAAAACACAATGGGATTTCGATTTAAACTATCTAAAAATTTAACGTTATATGTTAAGAAGTAAAGTGCTTCTTTTTACCTTTGTATGAATAATGAACAAATTCGACTATTAACACGTTTTAAAAATAAAAAATGAAACAATTCCAAATACCGGAATTTTATCGATCTTCAATAATTTCAACAGTTAAAGCTAAGCGTAGATTAGAAGACCCTAGAAAAAAGGATTTTTCGCCAACTCTATTAAATTTTGGTAGGTTACGTTTATTGATTGCTCGCCATTTTGGTTTTTGTTACGGAGTTGAAAATGCAATTGAAATCGCGTATCGTGCATTATCCGAAAACCCTGGTAAACGTATTTTTTTATTAAGTCAAATGATTCATAACCCAGATGTTAATGATGATTTGTTAGCTAATGGGATTCAATTTCTTCAAGATACAATGGGAAAACAGCTCATTCCTTTTGAAACTCTGGCTAAATCTGATATTGTTTTAATACCTGCATTTGGAACAACAATTGAAATTGAAAATAGATTAATTGCACAAGGAATTGATGTTCAACAATACAATACAACTTGCCCCTTTGTTGAAAAAGTATGGAATCGGTCTGAAAAGTTGGGAGAACTTAGCCATACAATTATTATTCACGGTAAATATAATCACGAAGAAACAAGAGCTACATTCTCTCGATCCACACAAAATGGTAAAGCATTGATTTTAAAAGATTTAAAGGAAGCTAAGCTCCTAGCTGAATATGTCAAGGGTAGTAAAAGTTCGGAAGATTTTTACATTGATTTTGCAGGAAAATACTCTGAGGGATTTGATGTGTTAAAAGATTTGTCCAAATTAGGGGTGGTGAATCAAACAACCATGCTGGCGACTGAAACCCAGGAGATTACTGATTATTTGCGTGAAATTATGATTGAGAAATTCGGTTTGGCTGATATAAAAAATCATATGGCAGATACCCGTGATACCTTATGTTATGCAACAAACGATAATCAGTCATCAACACTTGGTTTATTGGAAGAATCTGCTGATTTTGGGATTGTGGTTGGTGGATACAATAGCTCTAATACAATGCATTTAGTGGAAATATTAGAAAAAAAATATCCTGTCTTTTTTGTGCGTGGTGCAACAGAATTAAATTCGAAAACGGAGGTTACTCATTTTAACATTCATTCCAAAATAATTGAAAAAACACTTGATTTTATTCCTTCAAAAGAGTCTGTTACCATTGCAATAACCTCTGGAGCATCTTGTCCGGATGCTAGTGTGGACCAAGTAATTAAGCGTCTGTTGGAGATTTTTGAGGTAGAAGAAAGTATTGAACAAATTTTAAATTAACTTCAGCCTAAAAACGAAATTACAACAGGCATATTTCGATTCTTTTGTACTCCAACTAGTCACATTTGATAGATTCAGTAACTAAAGATCAAATTGATTGTAGCCTAAGTAAACCACGCTTTTTTCCACCTTTTATTCGACAGTTATTTCAATATTGCTATTATCTTTGTAAACGAAAAAAATAATTAAATATGTCAGCAATAGCAAATGAAATGGATGTTCTACAAATGTTAGAGCAGTTGGGTATTGAATCTGAAAATAATGGTGCTTCTACCGGAGGTAAATGGTTTAAAACACGTGGTGCTAAAATAGAATCAATTTCTCCAGTTGATGGAAAGTTAATTGCATCTGTAAATTCGGCAACAGAAGCCGATTATGAGGCAATTGTACTAAAAGCCCAAGAAGCTTATGTTCAATGGAAAGCGATTCCTGCGCCTAAAAGAGGTGAAATCGTACGTCAATTAGCTGAGAAAATTCGATTTTACAAGGAGCCACTTGGTCGTTTGGTTTCCTATGAAATGGGGAAATCACTTCAAGAGGGACTGGGTGAAGTGCAAGAAATGATTGATATTTGTGATTTCGCAGTTGGCTTATCTCGGCAATTATATGGTTTAACTATGCATTCAGAACGACCAGGTCATAGAATGTATGAGCAATATCATCCAATGGGAATTGTTGGAATTATTTCAGCCTTTAATTTCCCAGTAGCCGTTTGGAATTGGAACACGGCATTAGCATGGGTTTGTGGAGATGTTTGTATTTGGAAACCATCCGAAAAAACACCTTTGACGGCAATTGCCTGTCAACAAATCACTAAAGAAGTTTTTGATGCAAATGATGTTCCTGAAGGTGTTTCTTGTTTGGTTATTGGTGGCGCTGAAATAGGAAAACTAATGGCGGAAGATGCGCGAATTCCTTTAATTTCTGCAACAGGGTCGACAAGAATGGGTAAATCAGTTGGTGCAGCTGTTGGTGCTCGATTAGGAAGATCTTTGTTGGAGTTGGGTGGAAATAACGCTATTATTATTGCTCCAACTGCTGACTTGAAAATGGTTGTTCCTGGTGCCGTATTTGGTGCCGTTGGTACAGCGGGACAACGTTGTACATCAACCCGAAGATTGATAGTACACGAAACAATTTATGACAAAGTAAAAGAAGCATTGGTTAAAGCGTATGGTCAATTACGAATTGGAGATCCATTGGATCAAAATAATCACGTTGGTCCGTTGATTGATTCTGATGCGGTTGCAAATTATTTGGATGCCATTGAAAAAGCAAAAGCTGAAGGAGGAAAAATAGTGGTTGAAGGGGGTGTTTTAAGCGGTGCCGGATATGAATCTGGGTGTTATGTGAAACCGGCAATCATTGAAGCTGAAAATCATTTTAATATTGTTCAACATGAAACTTTTGCGCCAATTCTTTATATCATGAAGTATTCTGGTGGTTTAGAAAATGCAATTCGTTTTCAAAATAATGTACCTCAAGGTCTTTCTTCAGCAATTATGACAAATGATTTGAAAGAAGCAGAAGCATTTTTATCCAATGCAGGTTCTGATTGCGGTATTGCTAATGTAAATATAGGTACATCTGGAGCGGAAATTGGTGGAGCATTTGGAGGAGAGAAAGAAACGGGTGGTGGTAGAGAATCTGGCTCAGATGCTTGGAAAGTGTACATGAGACGTCAAACAAATACGATTAATTATTCTGATAGTTTGCCTTTGGCTCAAGGGATTAAATTTGATTTATAAGTAATTCAAACCATATAAGCGGACATAGTTCCGCTTTTCTTATCTCCCACAACTAAATTATCTTTTCAGTTATCGAATTATTTTATTTCCAACTATGATTCAGCATATTAAACGAGTGGTTTCTGATTTAATCAATAAAACCAGGTCTAATCAAGAGATTTTCTCCAAAATTTACAAGAAAAATTACTGGGGGGGGGAGAGTGATCAAGAATTTTATTCTGGAGAGGGCACCTATGTGGAAGATTTAAGTTTGTATACCGAATCTTTGTTGAAATTCATTCAAGAAAACCAAATAAAATCTATCTGTGAAATTGGGTGTGGAGATTTTCATGTGTCGAAAAAATTAGTTGAAAATATTTCTGTAAATTATACTGGTATTGATGTGGTGCCGGATTTAGTAAATCACCTGAATCAACAATTTGCTTCAGAAAGTATTAACTTCATTTGTTTGGATGCCGCATCGTTAAATGCTAAATTGCCTCAAGTAGATTTGTGTATTATTCGACAAGTTTTACAGCATCTAAATAACAATCAAATTCATCAAATTTTAAAGAATACGAGCCATATTCCAAATCTGATAATTACAGAGCATGTTCCTGTAAATCCAGTTGTGTATAATTCGGATAAAGTGACGAATGGATACATTAGATTGCAGAATAAAATTCCATCTGGAATATTTTTAGATAAACCGCCTTTTAATAAAGTAATTGAATCCTATTTATTGCATATTAAGTTGAATGATAAAAATGCTGATTGTGAACTTATTGAAGCAGAATTAATCACTTCTTGGATTAAACAATAACGATTTCAAACGAAATAAAATCCTTCTTTGAATTGAATTTTATTTTCATGTAACATTAGTCGCAAGATTATTTTTACTTGATCATTATTTATTCCGAAAGCAATTTCGATTTCTTGAAGCGACTTTTTCTCTCTTAACAAGTCAATTAAGGCTTCCTTTAAAAGTTTAAATTCACCTTCTTTCCTTTTCGATGATTGGCAGACATCGCAGATTCCACAAGTCGTTGATTCTTGACCAAAATAACTGATTAATTGTTGCGATCGACAGGTGTCTGTCCGAAGATAACTAATGGCTGCTTGTAATTTATGAGTAGCATAGCTCTTTTTATTTTGATAAGCCTCAGGGTACAATTGCAGGTAATCATCAGGTAGTCTTTCATGTAGAAAAGTTATTTTTGGTAAATCATTTTGCCAAATAATATCAGCAATTCCATACTTTTCTAATGATTTTAATTGTAAGTCTATTTCTTTTCTTGTAAGTTTTACCTGATCTAATAAGCGATGTGTTTTTAGCGGAACATGTTCCTCAAAAGAGGATGTGAAATTTCGTAAAATAACACTGATAAGCGGTCTGAAATTCTCATATTTAATTTGGAAATTATACAATTCAAGATTACTGACATTCCATTGTAAGGTAGTCTCTTGAAATGCATTTTCATTTAGTTGAATGTCCCCATTTGACTCAAGAATTTTCAGGGAATTAAAAGTCTGATTCATTTCTAGTTTGTAGGTTTGACAAAACAAGGATAAATCAATAGGATAGGTCTCGTTTTCGCCAGATCCAATCGCAACCTTAAGAAAGCTACACAATGCCCGATAGGTTGTTTTTACCGTTTCAATTGGTGGGAATTGAGCCGAAAGTCTATTTTCTAAATCGATAATATCTTGATCTTCAAAAAACACAGCCGTTCTGGAATTCAATCCATCTCTACCAGCACGACCAGCTTCTTGGTAATAGGCTTCAATACTTGGCGGGAATTCGAAATGAGCTACAAATCGAACATCTGGTTTGTCTATTCCCATTCCAAAAGCATTGGTTGCTACCATTAACTGAAAATCATTTCCCATCCAACCATTTAACATTTTACTTCGCTCTTCACGATCCAAACCTCCATGATAAATTCCACATCTAATATTGTTTGATAGTAAAACACGTGCAAAATCCTTAACACTTTTTCGAGTTTGACAGTAAACAATTCCACTTTTATTTTGAAAGTTTTTAATAAAATTTAATAGGTTATTTGTTTTATTTTCAGACTTATAAACCTCGTAACTTAAATTTTTTCTTTCAAAAGAAGATTCATGAATTTTTGGGTTTTTTAATTTAAGTTGTTCAGCAATATCTTTTTTTACTTTTGAGGTTGCAGTAGCGGTCAATGCCATTACTGGAATAGTTGGTTGGAGTTCTCTCAAGCGTGAGATTAATCGAAAAGAGGGTCTAAAATCATGTCCCCATTCAGAAATACAATGTGCCTCATCAACAACTAGTAGCGAAATGCGCATTAATTTAAATCGTTCTTGAAACAAGGCAGATTGAATTCGTTCGGGAGAAGTATACAAAAAATCAATTCCACCAAAGCGAGCATTATCCAATAAAATATCAATTTCTCGATAGGTCATTCCGCTGGTTATAGCCTTCGCTCGGATTCCTTTGGAGACTAAATTCTGTACTTGATCCTGCATCAAGGCAATTAGAGGAGAAATTACAACTGTGATTCCTTCACGCGCCAAACCCGGCACCTGAAAACAGATAGATTTACCACCGCCCGTAGGGAGAAGTGCTAAAACGTCATGCCCATAAATAGCATCGTCAATAATTGATTCTTGAGACAATCGAAATGCATCGAAATCCCAGTATTTTTTTAATATTTCAATGCTCTTTTTCACCCTTACTTTAGATAATCAAAGGTAAGTAAAAGGGAATTGCATTTGTCTATTTCTAAGTGAACATTATTAAATTTATATTTTTTTGATTGAAATTTAAACAGCTGACAATTTAGGTTGTTAAATTTGTATTATATTTACGATACATCAAAAAAAGTAACATGCCTGGGTTAAAATTTAGAGTTTTATTAGATTCTGAAAAAAACGAAGAAATTTTTAGGGATATTTTGATTCGTGATACGGATGATTTTGAATCCTTTTACACGGCAATTAAAAAGTCTTTCGGATTCAATGGTCAGGAGATGGCAAGTTTTTATGTTTCGAATGATTCTTGGGACAAAGGACATGAAATTAGCTTAGTTGATCTTTCTTATGGTGATGAATCAGTTGATTCGCTCCCGACCGTGATGAATCAAGCAAAAATTAAAGATTTTTTGGAAGAACCTGATCAAAAATTTATCCTTGTATATGATTTCATGAAAATGTGGATTTTTCTAATTGAATTAATTGGTTTCGATCGTTCTGAGCCTGAGACACCGGAAATGTTATTAGCTATGGGCATAGCGCCATTAGAGGGTTCTAAATTTGAAATGAATGATACTTTGTTTAGCGGAGATGAAGTTGAGGGTTTTGATGAGGATGATGATGACGATGAAGATGGGGATGACTTTGGGTTCAATGATTTTGAAAATGGTTATTCAGACGATGATTATAATAATTATTAAATGATGAATACAAATAATACAGACCCAATTGGGCTAGCGATTCAAACATACAGTAAGTTAAAAAAACCATTTGATATTATCGTTCACGCTGATTTGTGTGAAGACGATATAATTCCAATCGAGGTGTTGTTTCGCACATTTGAGGATATGCCGGAGGCTGAGAAATTAGCGCTTTCTAAAGCGAAAGGTAGAATTTTAGATGTTGGGGCAGGGGCAGGGGTTCACTCATTGGAACTAATGGATCGTGGATTTAGCGTTCGAGCTATTGATATTTCACCAGGTGCCGTGGATTTTATGAAATCACAACAAATTGATGCTGTTAATTCTAGTTTTCTTACCTATAAAGATGGTAAATTTGATACGATTCTGATGTTGATGAATGGCATTGGAGTAGTTGGTAAATTAAGTAATTTAAAAAAAGCGCTTGAACATGCTAAAAAACTCCTCAACAAAGGAGGAGCATTGTATTGTGATTCATCGGATATAAAATACCTTTATGAAGAAGAGGATGGTTCATATTGGTTAGATTTAGTGACGGAATATTACGGGAATTTCAGATTTCAAATGTCCTACAAACAAGCGAAAAGTGCTTGGTTTGATTGGTTATACGTCGATTATGATTCGCTTCACAAAGAAGCTATTGAATCTGGTTTTACTTGCCGAAAAATTTTTGATGATGAGAATCATTATCTGGCTGAATTAATTCTAATTTAATGCAAAAAGAATTAGAAGAATTTATTCAAAGAGCATTAGCGGAGGACATAGGAAGTGGAGATCATACTGCATTGGCTTGTATTCCTGAATCAGCGAAGGGTTCTGCTAAATTATTAGTAAAAGAAACAGGGATTTTGGCGGGAGTTGAAGTGGCCAAATCAATTGCTTCTTGTTTTGATTCTTCTTTAAAGTTTGATTTCTTTATGAACGATGGAGATACTATCAAACCGGGAGATATTGCTTTTGAAATATCAGGATCTGCACGGTCAATACTTACTACAGAACGATTGATTCTAAATTGTATGCAGCGCATGAGCGGTATTGCTACTCAAACCAAATCAATTGTTAAATTAATTGAAGGGACAAATACAACTTTATTAGATACACGAAAAACAACTCCTGGCTTTCGTTTCCTTGAAAAATGGGCAGTGAAAATAGGAGGGGGACAAAATCATCGTTTTGGTTTGTATGATATGATTATGATTAAAGATAATCACGTGGATTTCGCAGGAGGAATAAAACAAGCACTCGAGGCAGTTCAGAAATACAAACTGAGTAAAAAATTGAACTTAAAAGTTGAGTTAGAAGTCAGAAATGAAAGGGAACTTGATGAGGCTCTCGCTTTTGGAGGTTTCGATAGAATCATGTTAGATAATTTTTCTCCGGAGCAAATTAAATTAGTTCTACCAAAAATTCCAAATACTATTGAAACCGAAGCATCCGGAGGAATTACGATTGACACAATAAGGGCATATGCAGAAACCGGTGTTCAATTTATTTCAGTAGGAGCATTAACACATTCAGTAAAAAGTTTGGATTTAAGCTTAAAGTCTACCTTCAACCATTAATCGACTGGCTAAACTATAGGTAACCCATTGCTGAATAAGCGATATAGCCAATCCATTCCTTCATAATGTTTGTCCACGGATGAAATAATTCTAAATTAGGTAGTAAAAAGTCAGAAAGACCATAATTCCTTTCTTCCGATAAAGCCGAATCTGTTGAAAAACAGTCAACTGGAATTTGAGCTTTATCAAACACAGCCTTAGCTCTTTTCATGTGTAAACCAGATGTGATTAATAATGCTTTGTTTTTGTCGGTGGGAAAAAGCTTAAGTTTTTGTAATAATTTTTTAGTTTCTCTTGCATTCTCGACTGTATTTCTTGATTTTGTTTCAATTAAAATATCATTTGCTGGAATACCCCATTTTACTAAATTATTTTTCATCTGCAGTGCTTCGTGCAGTCCATCCTCCGAAATTGATCCACTATCCCCAGAAATTAATATTTTCTGAATTTTTTTTGCATGATATAAATTCAATGCTTGCCATATTCGATCTGCACTTCGGTTAATTTGAAGTGAGTTCGTGTAGTGATTATAATGAGCCATACCACTGAGTACAATCCCAATTTCGTGTTTTTTTACTTCCGAAATGGGCCTTGGTGGAGTATCCCAGAAACGGTACAATTCAGACAAAATAATTGATTGAGTAAATAGATAAACACTAGCAATTGTGATCCAAGTTAGAACTTTTTTTTGTTTTGAATTGTTGATTTTCCAAGCTAAAGTTGCAAGGATTAGTATCCAAAACAGGGGTGAAAGAAAATAGTACGAAAGTTTTGATACAATAAAAAACATCGATTTTCTGCTAAAGTGTAAATGTATTGAAATAAATACGACTTAATATGTTAAACTGATTTAAATTAAAGTTAATTTCTTTTGTGAAATACCATAAAAATGGTATTTTTGCATTCATTAATTATCTTATTTATAATTAATCTAAATAAATAATGAACTAACATGATTACGGTAACAGACTCTGCAAAAAAACAAGCATCAAGATTGATGGAAGACGATGGAAAAGATGGCTTTTTTATTCGAGTTGGTGTTCAGGGTGGGGGATGCTCAGGATTAATGTATCAACTAACTTTTGACAATGAAGAAAAAGAAGGCGATAAATCGTTTGAGGATAATGGGGTTAAAGTTGTGGTTGATAAAAAGAGTTTTTTGTATTTGATTGGTACAACATTAGATTTTTCCGGTGGATTAAATGGAAAAGGATTTGTTTTTTCTAATCCCAATGCAGATAGAACGTGTGGTTGCGGTGAATCTTTCTCGGTTTAATTACTTTTCAGTCTAGTTAAATGGCAAATTATACAGAGAACGAATTAGCGAAGGATCTTGAAAATCAAGAATACAAATATGGTTTTGTTTCTGATATTGAGTCCGATAAAATTCCAGTTGGGTTAAATGAGGGAATTATTCATTTAATTTCTAGCAAAAAAGAAGAACCTAGTTGGTTATTGGAATATCGATTGAAAGCCTTTCAGATATGGAAAGAAATGACTGAGCCTGAATGGGCACATGTTCATTATGAGAAGCCAAAATTCAATGATATTGCCTACTATTCTGCACCTAAACAAACCAAAAAATACGAATCGTGGGATGATGTGGATCCTGAAATGAAAGAAACCATGAAAAAATTGGGGATTTCTCTTGAGGAACAAAAAAAATTGACGGGTGTGGCAGTGGATTTTGTAATGGATTCAGTATCTGTGGCAACTTCTTTTAAAGCAAAATTGGCTGAATTAGGTATAATTTTCTGCTCATTTTCGGAAGCTGTCAAAGAATACCCAGAATTAATTCAAAAATATATGGGAACGGTAGTTCCACCAACTGATAACTTTTATGCTGCTCTAAATTCAGCTGTTTTCACTGATGGTTCGTTTTGTTATATTCCAAAAGGAGTTCGATGCCCCATGGAACTTTCGACCTATTTCCGAATTAATGAAGGTGGGACAGGTCAGTTTGAACGTACTTTAGTAGTTGCCGATGAAGGTTCATACGTTTCTTATTTAGAGGGTTGCACAGCTCCGCAACGTGATGAAAATCAATTACATGCAGCCGTTGTTGAATTGGTAGCGTTGGAAAATGCGGAAATAAAATATTCTACTGTTCAAAATTGGTATCCTGGAGACAAAAACGGAATAGGAGGGATTTTTAATTTTGTGACCAAGCGTGGAATGTGCGAGAGAAATGCCAAAATATCTTGGACGCAAGTTGAAACAGGCTCGGCCGTTACATGGAAATATCCATCGTGTATTTTAAAAGGAGACAATTCTGTTGGAGAATTTTATTCTGTTGCTGTCACAAATAATTATCAGCAAGCAGATACGGGAACCAAAATGGTTCATCTTGGGAAAAATACAAAAAGTACGATTATTTCCAAGGGAATTTCAGCAGGAAAATCGCAAAATTCATACAGAGGATTAGTACAAATTCATAAATCAGCTCAAAATGCGCGTAATTTTTCTCAATGTGATTCGCTACTGATGTCTGATCAATGCGGTGCACATACCTTTCCATATATTGAATGTAAAAATCCAAGTGCGAAAATAGAACACGAAGCAACAACATCAAAAATTGGTGAAGATCAATTATTTTATTGCATGCAACGCGGAATTAGTGAAGAGAAAGCGATTAGTTTAATTGTTAATGGATATTGCAAAGAAGTATTAAATCAATTGCCAATGGAATTTGCAGTGGAAGCACAGAAATTATTGGCGATTAGCTTGGAAGGTAGTGTTGGGTAGTATGGATTGATAAATTGCAGATTGACAGATTGTGGATTGAAAAATAGTGAATAAGAGAGATTAAATGGCGACTATCGGAAATTTTGAAAATATAGAAGTTTGGCGAACGAGTATGGATTTATGTACTGAGGTATATAAGATTACAAATTCTGATACATTTTCAAGAGATTTTGGATTAAAAGATCAAATTAGAAGGGCTTCTGTTTCAATTCCATCTAATATTTCCGAAGGATATGAACGCGATAGTAAAAATCAGTTTCTGTATTTTCTATCAATTGCAAAGGGCTCATGCGGCGAGGTTCGTACTCAATTACGTATAGCCTATAATCTCAATTATTTGAACGAATTGGATTTTCAAAGTCTGAATTTGATGTGTGAATCGACGAGCAAGCAATTATCAGGTTTTAGTAAATATTTAAGGGGTTTTAAAGAAACTAAGTAAAATGTGTAGGCAATTTTGCAATCATCAAATTTGCAATTAAAAATTTTAAAATGATAAAAATAAACAACTTACATGCTTCAATTGACGGAAAAGAAATTCTTAAAGGATTAAATCTTGAGGTAAAAGCCGGTGAAGTTCATGCTATAATGGGGCCTAACGGTGCCGGAAAAAGTACTTTGTCAAGTGTATTGGCTGGACGCGAGGAATATGAAGTAACTGAAGGTTCAGTAGATTTTGAAGGAATTGATTTATTAGAACTTTCCACAGAAGATCGCGCCCGAGAAGGTCTGTTTTTGGCTTTTCAATATCCAATAGAAATTCCTGGTGTATCAAATGTTAATTTCCTGCGTACAGCACTCAATGAAATTCGAGAATATAAAGGACTAGATCCGATTTCGGCAAAAGATTTCATGGCAATGGTTCGCGAGAAATCAGCGTTGGTGGAATTAGATAGTAAATTAGCTTCTCGTGCCGTAAATGAAGGTTTTTCAGGAGGAGAAAAAAAACGTAATGAGATTTTTCAAATGGCAATGTTAGAACCTAAATTAGCTATCTTGGACGAAACTGATTCTGGTTTAGATATAGACGCTTTGAGAATCGTCGCAAACGGCGTGAATCAATTAAAATCTCCTGCTAATGCTACAATTATTATAACGCATTATCAACGATTATTGGATTATATCATTCCTGATTTTGTACATGTTCTTTTTGATGGTAGAATTGTAAAAACAGGAACAAAAGAATTAGCCTTAGAGTTAGAGGAAAAAGGATACGATTGGATCAAAGATGAATTTTCAACAGTTGGATGAAATGGAAATAGCGACAAACGTTTCGAAAATAAGTCAATTTGTAACTAATTTCAGAGAAAATAATCTATTGATTGGCGATAGGTTACGTGATAGTTCGAAGTTAGTTTTGGCTCAGAATGATTTTCCAACTACACGCCACGAATCATGGAAATATACACGATTGACTAAATTAAGTCAACTTTCATTAACAACAACAGAAAAAATTAACTCTCCTGTTTCAGTTCCTTTGAAATCACCTCACGTTATTTCAATTGTAAACGGCAATATTGTTGATGTTCCTTCAATTCCTGGAGTGAATGTTTTCCGATTGAGTGAATGTTCTGAAAAACAACTCGAATTAGTTGGCAAACACATTTCCATTGAAAATGATGTGTTTCAAGCGCTTAATACACTTTATCTTAAGGATGGTTTAATAATAGAGATTCAAGAAAATCAACAAATTAATGATGCGATACAATTGATTTTTGAAACGCAAGAGTCTTCTATTTTTTGCCCCATTAGAATTATCATTGTAGGTAAAAAAAGTTCAAAAGCCCATTTTTTCCAACATTTTTCAGGAAAAGGAACAGGATTAACCCTTCCGGTTTTTGAGTATTTTCTTGAACAGAATGCGCATTTGAAAGTGGATAAAATTCAAATGGAAAATGATGAATCTTTTCACATCGCAACGGATCAAGTACATCAAGAACGCGATTCCTATTTTAAAATAAATACAATTACTTTATCAGGGAAATTAGTTCGTAATAATTTGAATATTTTAGTCGACGGTGAGAATTGCGAAACTAATTTAAATGGTTCCTTTTTATTGCATGATGGACAATTAGTTGATAATCATACAATTGTTGATCATTTGAAGCCCAATTGCAACTCAAATGAATTATACAAAGGGGTTTTGAACGGTAAATCAATTGGTGTTTTCAATGGAAAAGTATTTGTGCGTCCAGATGCTCAAAAAATAAATGCTTTTCAGTCAAATGCCAATGTTCTTTTATCCGAGGATGCATCTATGAACTCAAAGCCTGAACTTGAAATTTATGCCGACGATGTCAAATGTTCTCATGGATCAACAACCGGTCAAATGGATGAGGAAGCTATTTTCTATCTACGAACTAGAGGGATTTCGGATAAATCAGCTAGAGCATTGATGACTCAAGCATTTATTGGTGATGTATTGAATCAAATTGATTCAGAAGAGGTGCGGTCGTACATTGAATCTAAATTAATTGAAATTCACGGGTGGACAATTTAATTAACTGTTCTGCAATTCATACCTTAACCAATTTAAGGCACTTAAAACGGTCATTTGAATATTGCGTTCTCGATTATCTCCAAACTGAAATCTCTTAGCTTTAACTTGATTTTTTGTCGCAAGTCCTATCCAAACCAATCCAACGGGTTTGTCTTCAGTTCCTCCCAATGGTCCGGCGATACCTGTAGTGGAAATACACACATCGACACCTAATTTTTTAAGTCCACCCAAAGCCATTTCCTGAGCAATTATCTCACTAACAGCCCCGTTTGTCAATAAGGTTTCTTTTTTAATATCCAATAAAGACTCTTTGATATCATAAGAATAAGTCAATAATGAACCCTCAAAATATTCAGATGCACCTGAAACAGATACTATTTGATTCGCTAATAAACCAGAGGTACAACTTTCTACCGTTCCTATTTTGAGGTTTCTATCTTTCAGTAATTTGCCAATTATTTGGGGTAAAGTATCATTTTCAAATCCAAACACTGCCTCAGGTAAAAGCAATTGAATTTCAGAAAGATATTCTTCTATTTTTTGTTTGTCAATTTCACCATTTGGCGATGAAAGGCGCAATTTCACTAAACCTGGTGAAGGCAAGTAGGCTAAGCCGAATCCTTCAGATCGAACTTTGTTTTCCCAATCACTTATTTGTTCTGCTAAAAATGATTCACCAATACCTTGTGTTAAAATTGTTTTATGATACAATGAATTTAACTGAAAACGTTGTTTGAACAAAGGAAAAACTTCCTCTGTCATTATTCCTTTCATTTCGTACGGAACACCTGGCAATGAAATAACGATTCGATTTTCTTTTTCAAACCACATACCTGCTGCTGTACCATAATTATTCGGTAAAATAGTGCAGTTTTTTGGTAAGGCAGCTTGTTGAATATTTGATTCAAGCATTGGCCTGTTTCTGCTTGTAAAATAGTTAGTTATCTTTTCTAAAGTAGGTTTATGTATCTCAAGTTCCGTATTAAAAAATCGAGCCAATGTATGCTTGGTAATGTCGTCTTTTGTTGGACCTAATCCACCGGTAATTAAAACCACATCTGCTCGATTGATAGCATATTCAACCGTTTCAATTATTTTTTCTGCTTGATCTGAAATAGTTAATCCCTCTATTACTGAACCACCTAATTTTGATAATTCTTGACCTATCCAAGCTGCATTTGTATTGATTGTTTGTCCAATTAACAACTCATCGCCAATAGAAATTACAATCGCTTTCATGAGATAATTTTTTGAAATTTGGCAATAGATTCTATGTGTCCAGTATGTGGAAATTGATCCGCCAAGGAAAACTTAAGTAATTCATATCCAGCTTGTATAAGCGTATCTGTGTCTCTTGCTTGTGTAGATGGATTACAGGATATGTAGACGATATTCTCTGCATCTAAATCAATCACTTTTTGAAGTGTTTTTGGTGCTATTCCAGCTCGTGGAGGGTCAAGTATTATAGATGCAATTTTTCCATTCAATTCAGGTTTTTCTTTCAGGAATTTTCCAACATCTGCAGCAAAAAACTCCAGCCCTTTCAATTGATTAACTTGTGCATTTCGTTTAGCATCTTCAATTGCCTCCGGCACAATATCAACTCCTATAACTTTTATTCCGTTTGACCTTTTTGCAAGAATTTGACCTATTGTTCCGGTTCCACAAAATAAATCCAAAACTACTTTGTCAGATTTGATTTCCTCCTCAAAAACATAATCAAGTGCTTTATTATACAACAATTCGGCGCATGCGGGATTCGTCTGAAAAAAGCTTTCCATGCTAATTTCAAATGATAAATCCACTAATTTTTCAGTAACAACAGGTTTTCCATAAAGCAATTTATTATCCCCATTTTCAATTTTCGCACGGTCCGCAACATGGTCATTTATGGTGTGCTGAATTCCTGCAATTCGATCGCCCATACCATTTAAAATAAAAGATACGAAGCTTTCTCGATCAAAATTTTCAAGTCCTTCTGAAGACGTAACCAAATTAATGAGTAATTGATTTTGATAAAATGATTTACGAACCACGATGTGACGATAAAAACCTGTTTTTTTGGGGGGATGCCAAGCTGGCAAATTTGTGTTTTTCAAATAATCTTGGATCTTCGTTAAGAAGGTCTCCCATTGTTCATCAAAAAGTCCACTTGGTTTTTTTAAATTTTCAACTTTCCACCAAGTCCCGCGCCGCTTAAATCCCAATGCAAATGCCTCGTCCAATTCCTCACCAGTTTCAGGCACATGCTCAATGGAAGAAAAACTATATTCCATTTTATTGCGATAGAAATAGGCTTGAGGTGATTCAATGAATGAATCGAAAACTGAATCAATATCCTTAATACCAGCCAACCTAGAAAATGTGTCTAAGGTAGATTTTTGTTTGTATTTTCCTTGAATTGATAATGGTATTCGGACATATGGTCCACCAGAAATTTCTTGGAATTGTGTTTCTGTTTCAAATTCAGAACGTTTGATTACATCAATTAAGTTTGCTTCTGCGTGCTTTTTACGTTTCGTGGCAATTTTTGCAGAAACTGTTTGACCGGGGAAGGCATTGTCTACAAAAACAATAAAGTTTCCCTCTTCTGTTGGGATTTTAGCAATTCCTCTTCCTCCAAATGCATAATCAACAATCTCTAATTCTACAATTTC
>CAMBBW010000020.1 GCA_945863425.1 Lishizhenia tianjinensis | reverse complement strand
CAAACAACTTGAAACACAACTGTCCTATCTCGGGCATGCTGATCAAATCGAATGGGTAATAAAGAATTACGACATAGAGGAAGTAATAATTGCTTTGGAAAGTACGGAACATGATAAATTAAAAGCCCTCTTGGGTAAGATTGAAAATGGCAATACCCGTATAAAGATTTTACCCGATATGTTTGATATTGTTTCAGGTAGTCTTCGAGTAAATAATATTTTTGGAGCATTATTGATAGAAATAAATCCAGAAATCATGCCCTTTTGGCAACAAGCGGTTAAACGTTTGATGGACTTTATTTTATCATTCTTTGCATTTTTGCTCTGTATTCCACTATACCTTGTCTCGGCCATATTAGTAAAATTGTCATCTCCGGGCAGAATCTTTTACTTGCAAGAACGAATTGGATTAAATGGGAAGCCGTTTCAAATTATAAAATTCCGGACTATGTATGAAAATTCAGAAAAAGCCGGACCGCAATTATCCTCAGAAACAGATCCTCGAATTACTCCAATTGGCCGATTTATGCGTAAAACACGTTTAGATGAATTCCCTCAATTTATTAATGTAATGAAAGGTGAAATGTCCTTGGTTGGTCCACGACCTGAACGACAATTTTATATTGACCAAATAGCACAAATCAATCCTCAATTTTTACATTTAACCAAGGTTAGACCTGGAATTACGTCATGGGGACAAGTGAAATATGGATACGCCGAAAATGTGGATCAAATGCTTCTCAGAATGAAATATGATCTCGTTTACATAAAAAACAGAAGCTTAGCACTTGATATAAAAATTCTTTTTCATACTGTTTTAATTGTTTTAAAGGCAAAAGGGAAATAATTAGATTAATAACCCCTCCACAAAAGCACCAATTTGCTTCTCTGCATGAACAAAATGTAATTCGAGAATCCAATGATTTGTTTTTCCTCCAGGTAATATTTCCTTTAAGACAGTTTGATTTTCGGGATGAATATAGTACTTGAAATTTCCTTTTTCTAGTTTTTCGTGTGGGTATTTCCCAATGATGTGTCCGGCGATCTCACCTCCAAATTCCCATCCATTTTTGGTTGCTTCCTGTTCAGCCAAATGATAAACCTCACTAGCTGTAATAGACGGTAAATCTTGAATTTGGTTTTTTAACAGAACCCATGAGTTTTCAATATCGTTTTTTAGTTTCAATTTTATTGGATCATTCCCAATTACATATGTTTTCCCAAAATCCGCTTCCCATTCTTCAAAAACAGGACCGAGGTCAAGAAACAATATATCATCATCTTTCAGGATTAAATCGGTAGGATCTTCTTTATATGGATGCAGCGTATTTTTTCCTGCTCTCACAATGCGTTTGTGCCAAAATATTTCGACCCCAAGTTTCACTTTTGCCAAATTTAATATCTCTTCGGAAATTTGAGATTCACTTTTTCCAGCACAAATTAGTTGATTTTGTTCAATTTCATGAAACAACAGTAACGCTTTCTCTTCAGCTACTTGTAAATTATTCCATTTTTCGTTCAGCTGCATTAGTTTACTTGAAAGGTAATTGAAACCTTTTGTTTTTCTGTATATCCTTTAATTGATAATTCAAGCGACACGGCATTAAACCCCTTAAACGATTTAGTATTGACAAACATTTTCACCAAAATAGATTGCTGAGGTTCAATTATATTAGAAGAAATTTCATAAGAAATATTATCAGAACTTTTTAAGAAATCAATTATATCAACTGGTTTTTGTGATGTATTTTCGATTATGAAATATGCTCCAACTTGCTGTCCTTGTTTGATTTGACCCGCATCAAAAGTAGATTTGGGAGCAACAATTGGAAATTGATTCTCGAAAGAAATAAAACTAGATGCTTCAATTTCGATTCTTCTTTCGATCGCTGCTTCATATGAAAATATAGATTTTGGGGGATCCTTTGGATTATCACTTGTAGTTTGATCAGCCTTATACTCGCCAAAGGGTGCGTATTCTAAAATAATTTGTGAGCCATTTGTGGAATTCTTTGACAAATAAGGAATTAGAACTCCATCTTGATACCCCGTTAAGTAATTAATAATAGAATTGATTCTTCTCTTTGTCAAATTTACATTATAACCCGTTGGAGCCAATGGACTAGCAAATCCCTTCAAACCAATTTTTACTTTCCCTCCTTGCTTCACTTCTTCTAATACAATACGTGAAAAACTATCCAAATCTTGAACTCCTTTGTCCACTTTGTCCACGAAAAAATGTTCGATTTTATCTACCCGCTCCGCTTGATTCAATTTAATTTTACCATTCTCTTTGATATAGTCAGGCAACATTTTTTTATAATCCGAATAAGCCTGTAAATAATTCAACGGTGTAACTGTGTCCCAAGAATCTATGGTTGGTTCGTCATTATGAAAATATAATTGAACGGGAAATCGCTCCCTGAGCCTCGGTTTACTTGTAATAACTGTTGTATCAATGATTGCAGGAAGTGGCTGAGTAAAAGCGGAAAAAATATCAGAGCAACAGGTTGGATTTTTAACTGAATTAGTTCCAATTCGATTACTAGCAAAATAAATTGTATCTGATTGCGCCAAATAATAAATATCATTTGCTGGACTGTTAATTGGCAATCCTAAATTAATCGGTTTTTGAAATTGACCTTTTATAAATTCGCTGTAAAAAATATCATGTCCACCAAATCCAAATTCCCAAGAAGAAGAAAAATACAAACGATTAGTGTTCGCATCCCACCAAGGTGTAATATCATTATCCAAAGAATTCAAAACGATGATTGGTAAGGGAGTTGAAAAACTATTATTGGAAGAAATTAATTCCGAATAATATAAATCCATGCCACCTTTTGATGTTGAGCGATCAGACGAAAAAAACAGCACCTCTTTTTCATTAATTCTGCCAATAGAAGGCATTGTTGTATTTACCCCAACTTCATTTATAATTGCATCCAACGGTTTTCCGATAGACCAATTACCATTTGAATAGTTAGAATACCAAATCTGACATTTGTAACTAAAATCTAAATCCTCACAGACGCTAAAGTAATAGGTTTTACCATCTATGGAAAAGGTGCCATTTCCTCTACTTTTATTTTCAGTAATTAATGAATCCAATAATTCATTAGGAAGAAAAACTCCTTCTTTGATTTCTGAAAAATACAATTTGGTTTTATAAATGGGTGAAAGAATTTCTTCCTGTAGATTCATGGAATCCGCCCGAAGAGAAGAAAAAATCAATTTGCCGTCTTTGACCGCATGCGGAAACTCGGCATTACTTGTGTTTACCTCCTCAGGAAGAATTATGAGGTCTATCGGCAATGAATCTTTGTTATTATTTAATGCCCATTCACACGAGCTAATTTCTTGAACCGCTTTTAGATACAAATAACCTTCAGTCGCTTTTTGATATGTCTTTTTCGCTAATTTGAACGTTTCACGCGCTTTTGAATAATTATGATTTTGTTTTTGCATTAAACCAAAATAGAGTAAGCTAAAAGGATATTTTTTAGCTTTTTCACGTTGATATACTTTCCCGTAATAATATTCAGCCTTACGATAATCTTTATAAGCTCTATGCGTTTCAGCATATTTCCATAATAAATCGATATTGGACGAATCAGATTCTAATGCCAGTTTATAATATTCGAGCGCATAATAATAATCACCCTTTTTATATTGTTCATCTGCAAATTTGATGTATTTCTTAACGAAATTTTGCCCAAACGATGCAAAAGACAAGAGAAACAGAAAGAAAATTAAATAAAATCTGGACATACCCTATGCAGAATTTTCTTCGGTTTAAACGTTCGAATAATATAGCGTGCGGCCAACTCAAAACCTCCGCGCAATCGACTCGCTGGAACTAATTTGGAATAGTTTATGTCGTAACTTATTCCCACGAATAAATCATTGTAATCCATCCCCAAACTTAAAAAGGATGCATCCACTCCCCTATTCCACCCCCCAATATACAATGCTTGATATTTTTTAGGTGTATCTAATAAATAATATTTAAGAGAAGAACCAACGATTAATTCGCGGTAAATTCCTTGTTGTGAATATTGAATACTCGGC
The DNA here is from genome assembly GCA_945863425.1 of Lishizhenia tianjinensis. Lineage (GTDB taxonomy): Bacteria > Bacteroidota > Bacteroidia > Flavobacteriales_D > Crocinitomicaceae > UBA952. The sequence continues at coordinate 19,641 of CAMBBW010000020.1, read as the reverse complement.
ACGACATCCCACTTAGGATTCAACTGAAAGGTTCCTTTCACAAAACTGGTAAATCGGATATCTCGCTTCACAATTGAAGTATAAAATCCTTGATTGGGCTGGTTTAAATTATAAGCGCCAATTCCTGATGTAATTTTAAAGCGATTCGTTTTTTTCCACTCATGCATTACACCCATACCAATGGATAAATTTGACTTACTATCTGCTTGGTAATTTTCATTTGTGGGCAAAGTAGGATCAAACACATACCCGTTAAATTGATTGTCAAAATAGAGTTTGTCCCAATTTAATTGACGATGATTCAAACCTCCATTGAGTCCAAAACGCAACACATGCGAACTATCTTTCACCAAATTCAACTGATAGGATAAATTTACTTGCGCTTCTATTGTCTTAAATTTCCCATCTCCTGCTTGATCATGAAAAAACAATACTCCTATGCCAAGGTTTTTTTTACGCATGTCGATAGAAGCGGAAAAGGTAGAAAATGGAACGGTAACACTTTTCCATTGATTGCGGTAATTTGAAATAAAGCGGTAATCTCCGTTGAAATTTCCTGCATGCGCTGGATTCTGAAACAACTGATTATCATTAAATTGAGACCAATGAATATCCTGAGACAGTGAAAGTTTACACAGCCCAATGAAACCAAGAAAAAGAAAATAAATATTCAGTTTCACTTAAAACTATTTAAACGTAAATCTACTATTTTTCGTTTAAATAAAGAAATCCAATTTAAGACTTCTTGCGTTTTGCTGCAAATTCGATAATTATACCCAAAGTTGGTTGAACGATTCCGGATGTATTATCAATTTTCTTCAACAAATACTTTGACGGATCATTCGGATCAACTACTGGATTTCCACTTGCATCGGTAACAGCTAAATAAATTGGTGCAACCTTGGTTTTGTATCCGTAAACGTTTTGAATGTCCAAATAAAAGTTCATCGAGAATTTTTTCAAGTAGAATTTTTTATCAACACGCATATTTAACTGATGAAAATTCCCTTCACGAGCAGTGTTTAACAAATTGTAATTTGGAAAAGCAAACCCATTAATGTTCCAATTTTGAATAAGACTAGAATTTGCTACATCAACTGGGGTATATGGTGAACCACCAGAAAACAACCACCTAAATCCAAGTTCCCATCCATTTTTAAAGCGTTTTCCGCCAGTCATAGAAACGATGTGACGACTATCCCACGATGTAGGAACGAATTCACCATCCTTATCTTTGAATTCAGAACGCACAAAGGTATAAGCCAATACCGCGTAGAATCCTTTATACAATTTCTGTTGATACAAGAATTCCGCTCCGTACGTTCTACCGGTTGAAATCGATTTTATTTCCTCATTTCCGACAACACCAAAATCTGAACCTACATTGGCCAAACACAATGAATCTTTCACAGAAAAAGGATATCTACTGTAATTTTTGTAAAATCCTTCCAAGGTGAATCGAGAATTCATTTTGGTTAAATATTCTGTACCCAAAACAAAGTGCTCAGCACGAATGTATTTTACATCATTCAATTTATTTGCAAGATCTCCAGCTGGATTGCGGTATCCTAAAATTGTATATGATGGTAATTGGTGGTATCGAGCAATATTTCCATTAATCGCCCACTGCTCAGTTAATCTATAACTAACAGAAACACTAGGTGATAATTGATCTAAGGGATTGCTCATACTTTTAGCATAATTCGAAAAATCAGTTCGAAGTCCGAAAGAAACATTCAACTTTTGATCAAAAAGAGCTTTACTCAATTGCGAAAACAACGCAAATTTACTCATGTAAACATTCGAGTTATAATCAATGGTTACTGGTTGACCTTGAATGGTGATTTTATTAAATGTAGAGTTAAAATAACGAGCATACTCATAGCCTATACCTACATTGAATCTCCACCCATTTTTGGTATACGTATGCTCAAATCGAAATTTATTTTCCGCTTCAAACGATTTATAATCTAGTAATAAATTCTCTGGCGTTTCAATTAAATTTTTATACCTGTATGCACTATTATTCAGCATATTTCTACTAAGGACAATATTCTGAAAAGAATTCTTGGAAGAGTGCAACCAGTTCACCCCAACAGTATAATTCCATTGATTTTGAATGGGTAAATTATTTAATACATAGTTATTATATTCTAATTTTGAACTATCTGTTACAGACTCGTTTACCTTTTGGTTTAACTTAAAAACGTCAATTGCACCAAGACCAATAAAGGTCAATTTATTTCTTTTATTCAATTTTACATTTACTTTGTATTGAAAATCATTGTACGCGGGTAAAATAGGCAACTGAAGTGCGGCAAATAGGAATTGCAGATATGATCGACGTGCAGACAAAATAAAATCTACTTTTTTACCGATTGGTCCATCCATGGTCAATGCAGCGTCACTAGATCCCAATGCAAAATTGGTAATTAAAGCGTCTGGATTTCCATCTTTTTGCTTAAAAGAAAGAACCGAACTTAAGCCATTAGCGCGATTTGAAGGAAATGCTCCCGAATAAAAATCTACCTCGCGAATAAAATTCACATTGAGTAAGCCAACTGGTCCACCACTACTACCTTGAGTAGCAAAGTGATTGATATTAGGAACTTCTATACCGTCCAAATAAAATTTGTTTTCTCCAGGAGATCCTCCTCGAATAATAATATCATTTCGAAAAGTAGCTCTTGAAGCAACTCCGGGCAAAGCCGCGATCACTTTACTAACGTCTCTACCGGCACCGGGTAATCTCTCAATCTCAGTTGAGTTCAATGTTTTTAATGAATTTGGAGATTCTGTTTTCGTATTAAATTGCTTTGCTTCAATTAAAATTTCTTTTTTATCTACAATAAAATCTTCTAATTGAAATTCAATAGTAACCGTTCGAGCGTTTGTAACAGTTATTTCGTTAATAACCATTTCTTTAAATCCAGATGCTGATGCTTTAAATGAATATACGCCTGGAGCCAGACCTACTAATTCAAAATCACCATTTTCATTTGATAACGCTCCTTTTTGTTGATCAACCACTTGAATTTTGGCCAATTCAATAGGCAAACCATTTCCGGCCTGTAATACTTTTCCTTTTACCATACCAGACTGGTTGAAGGCAACAAAAGGAATCAAAAAAGCAAGAAAAAAAAATTGACGCATAACTAAATTTTAAGATACTCATTTTAAACACCTATAGTTCAATTTTGTTCACTTATTTTAATATTATAGGTTGACCAATTCGTTTTGAAAAGGTATATGTGAATTTAGCCCCAACAAAAATAATTTGAGAGGAATAATGAACCCACGCTAGGAAAATAAATAAACTTCCGGCAATACCAGCAGAACCGAGGGTAAACACATTCAATAAGTAATATTTTAGTATAAGCTGGCCCAAATATAAAAGTACTGAAGTAACTAATGCCCCCATTGAAGCTGCTTTCCAAGTAACAATTCCATTATGTAAATATTTGAACAACATCAAGAAAATAAGGTAATTCAACAGAATTGAAATTGCGTGATCGATGAGGTGTAGAATCAATGTTATAAATTCCGAGTTTTCATTAAAAAAATAATGAATCAAAGTAAAGCTAAACGAGTGAAACAAATAGATTACTAAAAATATAGAGGCAAAAACAGCTAAAAAAAGAAAAGACAGTAATTTCTCTATCAAATTTACTTTAATCGCCTTTCGTCCTTTTAACTTCGCTTTTTGAATATTAAAAAACTCGTTAATACTATTTTTTAGGGAATGAATAAACCCAGAGCTTGCAAAAAGAATTACCGCTAAGCCGACTAATTCCATGACCACACTTCCCTTGTCCAGGTTGTAACTCCCAACAATTTTCATGATTTCATCCACATTGGTCAATCCCACTTTTTCAACAAGAAAATCACTTATTACTTGTAAGATTAATTCTTCACCCAGATATCTTCCCAGAAGTGAAACACATAAAAAAAGCAATGGAAACAAGGAAAAAAGAGCGTAATAAGCCAACGCAGCACCATGAAAAAAAGCTTTTTCCTCCAAAAAACTTTGAATTGTTTCTTTAGAAAGCGTATAAATAAAAATGGCTCTCGTCTTAATCTTATGCATTAAACGTAAATTGAATTCCTTTTTGAAGCGGTTGATTAGAGTGTAAAACTACTGGTTTATTGCCAACTATACATTTATTTTCAAAATAGGAGCCCTTAAACAATGCATCCACCGATAGAATTTCCAACCCGCCCGAAGGAACAAGTTGATATTGATTTGGTCTAAAGGTTTTCAATTCACCATTTATTTCAATTCGATTCCAAGGACCAAAAAGTTCCGCTTCTTCTTTATTTTTTGGATTAAAATAAATTTCTTGCGGATTTCGTTTTTTAGAAATCCTACCGTTTTTTAAGTGTATAATTGAATCAGAAACAGACAATAAATCCATCCCATCATGAGAAACTAAAACGATGGAGCAATTGGTTTCCCGATTTATCCTTAATAAATACCTCTGCAGTTTAGATTTTAATAACTCGTCTAAATGTGCAAATGGCTCGTCTAACAATAAAATCGATGGTTTTGTGGCCAAAGCGCGTGCTATTGCTAATCGTTGTTGCTCGCCACCTGACAAAGTAATCGCCTGTTGTTTGATCACTTTTTTCAGCCCTAAAATGCCAATTATTTTGTTCACCCAGGAATCTATTTTATCAAAACCCAAATGAGAGGCTTTCAGATGAATATTTTCAAATACTGTATGATACAAATCAAGGGCAAATTGCTGTTCCACCAACTGAACAAATGGATATCCTGGTATTAATAATTGATTGGCGGGTGGCAATATCTTCCCATCATAAATTACATCTCCAATTTGCGGGGTTAATTTACCGGCCAAAACGGCCATTAAACTTGATTTACCAGCGCCACTCTTACCCACAATTCCAAGTATTTCACCAGAATCAAGTGTTAAATTCACCTCTTTTAAAACAGGCCTTGAAAACTCAAGCGAAATATGTTTCAATTCTATCACTTGATAAAATTACAACACAAGAAGAGGTAAACGAGCGCATTTCAAACAACTCATCAACTAGGGAATGTAAATAACCTGAAAATTATATTTTTTTAAGCACCAATGTGGCAATGTGTCCTCCAAAACCAAAGGTATTACTCATGGCATATTCCATTTTCTTTTCCTCAAATTTACCCATTGGAAAATGAAAAGATTCTGAAAATTCAGGAATAATCTCAGTTGTATTGATAGTTGGAGGTACTTTTTGTTCCTTTAATGCTAATACGGTTGCAATTGTCTCAATAGCACCTGCAGCGCCCAACAAATGCCCCGTCATGGATTTAGTCGCCGATATAGCCAAAGATTTTCGTTCTCCAAAAACACGTTTAGCGGCTATCAACTCAGACATATCTCCAAGCGGTGTTGATGTTGCATGCATGTTTATATGATCAATTTGGTCTGCATGAATTCCGGCTTCTCTCAATGCCTCGGTCATTCCAAGCACTGCTCCATCGCCTTCAGGGTGTGTTCCAGTTAGGTGATATGCATCTGCTGCCATTCCACCACCAACCACTTCTGCATAAATTTTAGCTCCTCGTTTTATCGCGTGTTCATATTCTTCCAATATCAATGCCCCTGCTCCCTCTCCCATGACAAAACCGTCTCGTGAAACATCAAACGGTCGAGAAGCAGTTTCAGGACTATCATTTCGGGTGGAAAGTGCTTTGGCAGAAGAAAATCCACCAATGGCAGATTCATTAATAGCCGCTTCAGATCCTCCGGTAACTATGATATCTGCTTTGTCCCATTTAATGTAATTGAACGCTTCAATTATAGCGGTAGTGGAAGTTGCACACGCAGAAACCGGACAAAAATTCACTCCTCTAAAACCGTATTTTATTGAAATCCAACCGGATGCGATATCCACCAAAATTCGGGGAATAAAAAAAGGAGTAAACCGAGGAGTTCCATCTCCTTTACAAAATTCCATCATTTGATCCTGAAAAGTTTGAATTCCACCATTTCCAGAACCCCAAATTACTCCGACACGGTCCTTGTTGATCTTTGATAAATCTAGTTTTGAATCCTGAATTGCTTCTTCAGCAGTAATAAGGGCATATTGGGAAAAAGGGTCAATTTTTTTGAATTCTTTTGGTTCAAAAAAAGGTTTTGGGTCAAAATCTTTTAATTCGCAGGCAAAATGTACTTTATGTTTGGAAGAATCAAATTTTGTTATTGGGGCGGCCCCACTTTTGCCATCTAATAAATTGTTCCAGAAATCTTCGATATTATTTCCGATTGGTGTCAAGGCACCCAAACCTGTTACAACAACTCTTCTCATATTATAAAAATCCTAATTCTAATTTCGCTTCTTCGCTCATCATATCTTTGTCCCAAGGTGGATCAAACACAATATTTACTTTGCAAGAAACAACTTCTTCAATGGTTTCAACTTTATCTTCTACTTCCTTGGGGAGAGATTCTGCGACAGGGCAATTAGGAGATGTTAAGGTCATTTCAATCTGAACTTGATTTTCTTTATCAATTTTCACTTCATAAATCAAACCCAATTCGTAAATATCCACCGGAATTTCGGGGTCATAAATTGATTTGAGCATTGTCACTATTTTATCTTCCATTTCATTCATATTCAACTATTTAAGTAGTTTAATTGCATCCATTTTCATTCGATTAACCATACTTAGTAATCCGTTTGCGCGCGTGGGTGACAAATGTTCTTTCAAACCTACTTCGTCGATAAAGAACAAATTTGCGGATGCAATGTTTTCGGGGGTTTCATTATTTAAAACCTGAATGAGTAATGCGATAATTCCTTTCGTAATAATTGCATCTGAATCCGCATGAAAAGAAAGTTTATTGTCTACATACATTGAATCTAACCAAACACGTGACTGACATCCTTCAATAATTCTATCGGGAGTTTTTTTATCTTCATCAATACGAGGCAATTCTTTCCCTAAATCGATGATATATTCATATTTATCCATCCAATCGTCAAAAACGAGGAATTCATCGATAATTGCTTGTTGTTTTTCTTGAATAGACATGGTACAAAATTACTCAAAAGGATTGAGCCTTATCGCATATTATAATTTACTTCAACCAAGGTTGCTCCTTTTCCATATTTTTGAGCATTCGCATCTCGCGCGGTGATTCCTGGGTATTTTCTCAGAGTCATGCGCACTTCATTTTTTAAAACACCTTCACCAACGCCATGAATAACGACAAAACGACGACAATTGCGTGAAAGCATCCGATGAACAAAATTTTCTAAATGCCTAATTTGACATTGTAATATATCAAAATTAGACATCTTGTTGTAATGATCGATTAATTCCTCAATGTGCAAATCAATTTCTGGGTCTTCTTTTGATTCCTTTGATTTAAGCTTAACCGGAACAAAATCTTTAATAACAATTTTTGAGGAGTATTCTTCACTATGAATCTTTATCAAAGCATGACTGTACATAACAAGTTCAATCCCCGATTCATTTTCCACAAGGTATCTATTTCCAGTCAAGACTGATTTTATGATTCCCGAGCCGGACTCATTTAAAAAGAAAACTTTCTCATTTAGTGAAAATACCATAATCAAAAACACCAGAATCAATTTGAGTAATGAAATAAACAGGAAGAATAAAGGACGCAATCCAAAAAAGTAAAATCAGTAATTTCAACCACCAAGAAGCGTTCATCTGCATGGGAACCACTAAAATTGAATTTACCTCTTGTGCAACCAATCTATCCGCATCGTCTCCCTCATCCATGTCTTTAAATTTTTTCAGCGATTTAGAGTTCTCTAAAATAACCTCCTTGATTTGGGAATATTCTTGGTTTGTTAAATCAGTATAATCCTTTATGTAATTGATATTCTCTTGTTTCAGGCAGTTGCGAATAATATAGTTTCGTTGCATGTTTCGAACACGGAATCCCATAAAAAAACCAAAAATAGTCAGGTACCAATTTTCTAAATACAACCCCAAAAGAATGAGAATCATCGAGGAAGTAAACGAAAAGATCAATAAGAAAAGATCCGAGTTTTTTCGCAAGAGAAGTTTAAATAATTGTCCACCATCCAAAGGGTCTAAAGGAAGTAAATTGATCAAGTTTAGGGCAAAAAACAAGATTGAAATTAAAAAGTAATTCGCATCTAAATTGATTTGGAATAAAAAAAGAAATAAAACACCCAAAATGATACCCGGAAACGGACCTGCACCAACCACCAGTAGGCTTTCGAACTGCGAATACTGTTTCTTTTTACCTTGCACAAAAGCTCCCATAAGAGGGACAAAAAGCATTTTCACATTTTCATATTTAAACAATTTCATCAAGAGAAAATGCCCCAACTCATGGACGAATAAAACCAAAACAAGCATTAAAACAAATGACAATTGTTCTTCAAAAATCAACAGAAAAGTGCCAATAAACAAAGCCATTGAAAGCAATGTTTTAATCCAATTACCAGATTCTTTTTTCTCTTCAAAAATTGGTTTTTGTGGGTAGAAACTATTTTCGTTCAATTCATTCATAAGTTAACAAAGGTAAGGTTTTGAATGAAAGTAATTGTGAACAATAACAAGAAGTTTCCCAATTTCGTTTTGTGGTTGGCATATTATTTGTAAATTCGGGAATTAAATTTAATTTATGAAAACAGTAAAATCACTTGTACTAGGATTCGTTTTATTGAGCTCTACGCTTAGCTTTGGACAGAAAACTGCTGAAGAGCGCGCAACCAATCAAACAATGAGAATGAAGACTGAATTATCGTTATCTGACGATCAAGCAGCGAAGGTTAAAGAAATAAACTTGGGAATTATTCAAAAAAACCAAGGGATTATGGGGAACACGACAATGTCAGAAGCTGAAAAAAATACGATTGTAAAATCAAATAACGATGCACGCATGGCCATGTTGAAAAACGTATTAACCTCTGAGCAATACACTAAACTAGAATTGACCATCGCTGAAAAAAAAATTGAGCGTATGAAGAAAAAAGAAAAAGTAAACGGAAAAATTAAAGATTCGAACAAGAAAAATTAATTGCTACACATACTATTGAAAGCCCTAACTGAGAAATCAATTAGGGCTTTTTCTTTTTAGGATATTTCACAAAGTTCTTTTCTTTTTTTTCATTTTAAACCAACATGCACCCCCTGCTTTTAATCATATTTTCAATTGATTTCTAGAAAATCTGGATAATTTATTTCTAGTGTTTTAAATCGAATAAGGCAAACATCAATCCACCTACCGTAAACATTAAAATGGATAATAAAATGGTTTGGTACTTGTCTTTGGTGGTTCTCGATTGTGTAATATAGTACAAGGGAACATAGATAAAGGTGAAAATCGAAACACCGGATAACATCAAAATCCCTGCATACGGCCAATGCATCAACTTGAACAAAACACCGATTGATGTTGAAATCCCAAGTAAAAAACCAAAACTATATACCATTTTCTCCGTTTTTTTCGATTCATCTTTGAGTTTAATCAGAATGACTAAAGGCAAGAATAGCGAGGAGAATAGCACTACTGTGATTACAAATAAGGCACCTGCACCCGGTAAGTGAAAGATTTTAAAGAGTGAAAATAAAATCATAAAAGCAGTAACCAATACACTGGTTAAATACATTGTTTTTTTCATGGCATAATAATTTTTAAATGTTACTAGTAAAATAGTTTCCTTTTCAATTTCAACTAAATTTTCGTTGAAAAATCGTGGAAAAACAGCATTGACAAACTGGTAAAAGTCGTCTTCATCCCTCATTTCGTTTTCAATGATACAGCACATGTGATCTAGTAGGTTGTATTGCAGATCTTCAATAGTCACCCCACGTGCTTTTATTTCATTTAAAACATACTCAACTTGCTCATCGGTCAGCTTAACCATTTGCACTAGTTGAATCCAAATTCAACAAGAAGCGCAAGGTCAACATAAAATCAGAAAGCTCATTTACTTTTTCATTCGCCGAAACCGTTCCTTTTTCAGTTAATGAATAATACTTTCTAACCCGCTTACCAATAAACTCCTCATGTGTTGTAACATCACCTTGTTTTTCAAGTGCATGTAAAAGCGGATAAAGTGCCCCTTCGGTAATTTGAATTTTATCACTACTTAACATTTTAACACGTTGGGTTATCTCATAACCGTACATTTTACCTTGCTCTTTCAACAAGTTGAGGACAATCGTTTTTAAGGTCCCTTTTAAAAGTTCTGATGAATACATAGGACAAATATACATAACTTTCTTATGTATAATGAAAAAACAAAAAAATAGTTACATCAATTTTTATAAAATCAACTTTTTCAACTGAAAACATATAATGAACACAGCGATTGAAACGGTATATGATAATTTTCATTCCATAGACCAAAGTGATGAATTTGGATCGTTTTGATTTGAAATAGCAGTAGCGTTTTATTTTTCCGAACGGCTGGATTTTTCAGGCCGTTTTTTTTCACTAAAAACACATCTTACATAAATGAATAATTATTCGTGTTTTCAAATATTGCTTGAATAAAACGCGACATATTAGGAAATTTTTAAAATAATTCAACATGAACGTAAATAGTTTACGTACTTAAAGCTGCATCTTTGTTAAAAATAAATCAAAATGGAAATAAAAAGAAATTTAATTAATCGTATCGAATTCAATTCATTTGAGAATGAAATTCATATAAGTTGTCTTGTAAAAGCAGGTAATCTTTCATTTGAAACAGTGGTAATGTTATCTTCTAATTGGTTTAATCCTATATTACTATTTCTTCAAAAAGAAAATCCAACTATATTATTGGACGAGAACATTGAGCGCATATCATTTCCTGACGGGAGCACTCAATATTGTGTTCACACAAATTCTTTAATAGAGAAAAATATTTGCTGGGAGAATTTTCTGGGGTCTGATGTTCAACCGAAGCGAATTAGAGCTTAAAGTTTTCTTGCAACCTCAACTTCTTCGAATGCTTCAACGATATCTCCAATTTTGATATCATTAAATTTATCGATATTCAACCCACATTCATAATTATTTTTCACTTCGCGCACGTCATCTTTGAAGCGTTTCAATGAACCTAGAACTCCCGTATGAACAACAATCCCATCACGAATCACACGTATTTTAGATGACCTCTTAATTGTACCATCCATTACATAACAACCCGCAATAGTTCCCACCTTCGTTATATCAAAAGTTTCACGAATCTCAGCAGATCCAACGATTTTCTCTTCGATATCTGGAGACAACATACCCTCCATAGCTGCTTTGATTTCTTCAATAGCTTTGTAGATAATTGAATACAAGCGAATATCAATTTGTTCATTTTCTGCCATTTTACGTGCTGTAACAGTTGGTCGAACTTGGAATCCAATGATAATCGCATCGGAAGCAGAAGCAAGATTTACATCCGCCTCAGAAATTGCCCCAACTCCTTTGTGAATGATTTTCACTTGAATTTCTTCAGTAGACAATTTCAATAAAGCATCGGATAATGCCTCAATTGAACCATCCACATCTCCTTTGACAATAACATTTAACTCTTTGAAATCACCAATAGCCAAACGACGACCAATTTCATCTAACGTGATGTGTTTCGTTGTACGCAAGCCTTGTTCTCTGTATAATTGTTCTCTTTTGGTTGCAATTGTTTTTGCCTCTTTTTCATCATCCATGATGTTGAATTTATCTCCTGCACTTGGAGCACCACTGATACCCAAAATAGAGACTGGACGAGAAGGACCTGCTTCTTTAACTGACAAACCATGTTCATCATGCATTGCACGCACTTTACCATAATATCGTCCAACTAAAATAACATCTCCAACCTTCATTGTTCCTGATTCAACCAATAAATTGGTGACAAAACCTTTCCCTTTATCCAAAGAAGATTCAATTACCGTTCCTACGGCATTTTTATCCGGATTCGCTTTTAAATCAAGTAGTTCAGCTTCTAATAATACTTTATCAAGAAGTGCATCGATGTTTAAATTTTGCCTTGCTGAAATTTCTTGAACTTGATATTTTCCACCCCAATCTTCTACTAAAATATTCATAGCAGAAAGTTGTTCGCGAATCTTGTCTGGATTGGCACCTGGTTTATCAATTTTATTGATTGCAAAGACCATTGGCACACCAGCAGCCTGAGCATGAGAAATTGCTTCTTTCGTTTGGGGCATTACATCATCATCTGCTGCAACAATAATAATTGCAACATCGGTAACTTGTGCACCACGAGCACGCATCGCAGTAAAGGCTTCGTGTCCCGGTGTATCTAGAAAAGTCATTTTGCGACCATCCTTAATCGTTACCGAATAAGCGCCGATATGCTGAGTGATACCACCAGCTTCACCTTCTGTTACGTTCGCGTTTCTAATTTTATCTAACAAGGAAGTTTTACCATGATCGACATGTCCCATAACCGTTATGATCGGAGGACGTTCAATTAATTGATCTTCAGTGTCTTCCACCACTTTAATAGATTCTGCAATTTCAGCACTCACAAATTGAGTTTCGTAACCAAATTCATCTGCAATAATCTGTATGGTTTCAGCGTCAATTCGTTGATTAATAGATGCAAAAATACCCAATGACATACAGGCAGAAATTACCTGAGTTGACTGAATATTCATCATTGATGCCAATTCAGAAACGGTTACAAATTCAGTGATTTTCAATATTTTATCTTCCATTTCAGCAGCAGCCATTTCTTCTTGGCGACGTTGAGAAACGATATCTCTTTTTGCTCTACGATTTTTTGAAGCCTTAGACTTACCACCTTGATTGGATAACCGTGCTAATGTATCCTTAATTTCCTTTTGGATATCAACTACTTTAATTTCTTGTTTTTCAACTTTACCTTTCAAAGGTTCCTTGGTAAAACCACCTGGTTTTGGGGCGCTAGGAGAAGGTGTTTCAATTTTCTTAATTCGTTTGCGTTTACGACGTAGCTCCTCTGCAGCTTTATTGTTATTATTGCTGGTTTTAGGTCTTTCGACAGGTAATTCAATTTTCCCTAAAACGGTAGGCCCAGTTAGTACTTTACGTTCAACACGTATGGTTTCAATTTCTACAGGTTGATCCACTTTGGGAGTCTCCACAACTTTAACCTCTGGTTCAATAATTACAACAGGTTCCGGTTTCGTTTCGTTAACTACTGGCTGCGGGGCGGGTTCCACTTTTTTCTTATCCGGTCGTGTTTTTTGATTTAGGGCATCTAAATCAATTTTACCCACCACATTAATTCCTGAATTAGATTCAACTGGGACAGGTTTAACTTCAACAGGTTCTAGAACAGATCGTTTAATCTCTTCTAAGTTTATCGGTGTTTCATCTTCTTCCTCTATCTCTTCCTCTATCGCCTCTTGTTTCACTTCAATTTCTCGTGAATCTTTTAGACTTAAAGTTTCACGTTTTTCGCGAGATACAATCGTATTTTTTGATTGTTCCTTCAAATCTACATCTGCTGAAAATTCGCCTCGCAACAAATCCATTTGATCCTCTTCCAATTTTGTATTTGGGTTAGAATCAATTTTCATCCCTTTAGACTCCAAAAACTCTACAAGTGTTGAAACACCTACATTAAGTTCACTCGCAGCTTTTCCTAAACGTATTGGTTTACCAGCCATAATTTTTAACTCTTCTTTGTTATAGTCTTAGTTCAAGAGGTCTACTTATTCAAATTCAGATCGTAAAATTCGAATTACTTCTTCAACCGTTTCATGCTCTAAATCCGTTCGTTGAACAAGATCCTCAACACCCATTTCAATCACTGATTTCGCTGTATCACAACCAATTGCTTTCAATTCATCCAAAATCCAGCTATCTATTTCATCAGCAAACTCCTCTAAATCAACATCCTCAATATCCACTTCACCATCTCTGTAAACATCTAATTCATATCCACTTAATCTACCTGCCAATTTAATATTGTTCCCACCTTTTCCAATGGCCAATGAAACTTGATCTGGTTTTAAGAAAACTTTCGCTCGTTTATCACTTTCGTTTAATTCGATTGAAGTAATTTTTGCCGGAGATAATGCACGTTGAATCAACAATTGAACGTTCGTTGTAAAGTTGATTACGTCGATGTTTTCATTTCTTAATTCACGAACAATCCCGTGAATTCTAGAACCTTTCATACCCACACAAGCACCAACTGGATCTACACGATCATCATAAGATTCAACAGCAACTTTTGCGCGCTCCCCTGGTTCTCGAACAATACGTTTAATTGTAATCAATCCGTCGAATACCTCTGGAACTTCCAATTCAAATAAGCGCTCTAAAAATTCAGGAGCCGTTCTAGACAATATAATCACTGGTGTTGAATTTCGCATGTCAACTTTAGCGACAACCGCTCGTACACTTTCTCCTTTTTTGAAATAATCAGATGGAATTTGTTCAGATTTAGGTAAAATCAATTCATTTCCTTCATCATCCAAAACCAAGATTTCTTTTTTCCATACCTGATAAACTTCACCGGTGATAATTTCACCAACACGCTCTTTATATGCTTTATAAAGACTATCTTTCTCCAATTCCATGATTCGAGAAATTAAATTTTGACGAAGGGAAAGAATACTTCTTCTTCCAAAATCAGCAAATTTAAATTCCTCTGTCACTTCTTCACCGATTTCAAAATCAGGTTCAATTTTGATGGCATCCGAGTAAGCCATTTCCGTATTTGGATCTTCCACTTCACCATCATCAACAATTTCTTTATTCAAGAAAATTTGCACATCCCCTTTATCGATATTTACAATGATATCAATATGTTTATCCGTGTTGAATTTCTTTTTAAACATAGAACGAAACACATCCTCAAGGACATGTTGCATCGTTTGTTTATCAATATTCTTTGATTCTTTAAACTCTAAAAACGAGTCGGTCAATTCAGCATTATTCATAGCATCTAACGTTAATTGAATGAAATTACAATTTTTGTTTCTTTTATTTGATTAAATGGAAGCACAAATTCTTCCGTTAATGTCTCTTTTTTCTTAGTTCCTTCGATTTTTACGATTTTCTCGTTTTCTAATCGAATAAAATCTTGTTCAACCTGCACAAGTTGGCCTTCAATCTTCTTTCCTTCAGTTGTAACAATCTTCACACGCTTACCTTGGTGTTTTTTATATTGATTCCAATGAACCAAGGGCCGATCCAATCCCGCAGAGGAAACATTTAGTTCAAAATCTTCTTTTTCTCGATCCAAATTATGTTCAACATTCCTAGAGATAGACATGCATTCTTCTATAGAAACACGTCCTGAAATCTTATCAATCGAAACATGAATTACATTGGATGCACTGATTGTTAAATCCACCACGTACAGATTTGCGTCCAATTCTTGGATGCGCTCATCAATGAATTTCAGTACTTTTTTCTTATCAATCATAGGTTAAAAAAAGAGGGGACTTTCGTCCCCTCGTTCATTCGCATTAAAATCTGTTGCAAATATATATCAATTCTAATGAAAAACCAAATAAAATTAGATTAATTTAGCCGCATTAATGAAAAAATGCTACTAGAATTAGGAGACAAAATTATTTCGACACAAATTTTTGAGCAAAAGTTCGTTTGTGATTTGAATGCGTGCAAGGGTGCCTGTTGTATACAAGGAGATGCTGGAGCTCCATTGAGTTGGAGCGAAGTGGAAATCATTCAAGCTGATTTAGAAAAAATCAAACCCTTCATGAGAGCGGAAGGAATTGAAGTTATTGAAAAAACGGATATTTATTATTTAGATGAGGAGGAAGCACCCGTAACCTCATTAGTCAATGAGCAAGAGTGTGTTTTTGTACAATTCGAGAATGGGATCGCAAAATGTTCCATAGAGGAAGCAAACAAACAGGGAGCAACGACATTTAAAAAACCCATTTCCTGTCACTTGTACCCCATTCGATTGAAGAAATTCAATGATTATACCGCTATTAACTACGAACAATGGGATATTTGCAGCCCCGCCTGTGCGTGTGGTGAATCACTCAATGTTCCCGTTTATAAATTCCTTAAAGAACCATTAATCAGAGCTTTTGGAGCTGATTTTTATACCGAATTAGAAAACGTCAGCAAGGAACTTTAATTCAGTGCACCTTCCAAATCTGCGATTAAATCATCCGCATCCTCTACTCCAACACTCAATCTAATTAATGAGTCAACCACACCGCTTTGTTCTCTGATTTCTTTTGGGATTGATGCATGTGTCATTGTTGCAGGATGGCCAATTAAAGACTCCACGCCACCTAATGATTCAGCCAAAGCAAAAAGATGAACTTTTTTAACAATCTCTAATGCATCTTCTAGTTTATTTCCTTTAAGTGTAAATGAGATCATACCACCAAAACCTCTCATTTGTTTTTTTGCGACATCGTGATTCGGATGAGATTCAAAACCAGGCCAGTATACTTTATCTATTTTTGAATGCTTTTTAAGGAAATGAGCTACCTTTTCCCCATTTTCACAATGTCTTTGCATCCTTAAGTGTAAGGTTTTAATTCCACGCAAAACAAGAAAAGAATCCATTGGACCAGTTACAGCACCCGATGAATTCTGAATACGATACATTTCTTTAGCTACTTCCTCATTGGATGTAACAAGTGCACCCATAACCACGTCCGAGTGGCCTCCCAAATATTTTGTCACTGAATGCATAACGATATCCGCGCCTAAGTCTAACGGGGTTTGCAAATAAGGAGTAGCAAACGTATTATCAACACACAATAAGGCACCTGCTTTTTTAGAGATTCTAGACATCGCTTCAATGTCTACGATATTCATCATTGGGTTAGTGGGCGTTTCTACCCAGATAATTTTCGTGTTTTCATTAACATGCGCCTCAACCTCTGAAGTATTTTGCATATCAACAAAATGAAATTTAATCCCATATTTTTCAAAGATGGTTTTGAAAATTCGGTACGAACCTCCATATAAATCGTTTGTTGAAATCACTTCATCACCCGGATTTAACATTTTGATCACGCAATCAATGGCGGCTAGTCCTGATCCAAAACAAGCACCAAATTTTCCATTTTCAATGGCTGCAATATTTTGTTCCAATGCATGCCTCGTTGGGTTCAACGTACGCGAATATTCATACCCTTTATGGTTACCAACCCCATCTTGTACATAAGTAGATGTTTGATATATTGGAGTCATTATCGCTCCGGTAGCAGGATCAGGTTGAACTCCCGCATGAATGGCTTTGGTTGCAAATTTCATTGAACAAATTTTTGACAAAAGTAAAATTTCTTTTAAGTCAATTGCAAATTATTTTGTAAATTCAGTACAGAAATAAAACAAACGCATGGAAAAGAATGAACTTGGCTCGTGGGGAGAGGATTATGCCTGTAGGTATTTAAATGAAAATGGTTTTACTGTATTGAGTCGAAATTTTCGATTCAAGAAATATGAAATCGATATAGTTGCAAAAAAGGATAATGAAATTGTTATTGTCGAGGTAAAAACAAGACAAACAGCTGAAATTGGTGAACCCTGGCGCGCTGTAACTCGATCAAAACAAAAACAAATCATTCAAGTCTCGGATCATTACGTCAAACAAAACACCCTTTCACTTCATACACGTTTTGACATTATTTCCATCGTTCATAACTCCTACAGAACTGAATTAGAACATATCACGCATGCGTTTTATCCTAGTTGGTAAGTCCACACTTTTCGTTATCTTTGCAGAACTGACAAAAAAACCATAAATCATGAAATTCACTCATTTTCTTTTAGTTCTATTTATCACTTCGATTGGATTTAGCCAATACGAAGTAAATTATGAAAACATCGGTAGTTTAAAACTGGGATTGACGGTTGCTGAGGTTTCAAAACTTTGTGGAAAAACACTCACAATTCCTGCAGATGAATTCAGCATTGAATTTGATATCACTATTTCGGGAACTGAATATCACATTACATTTCAGGAAGAAGAAGTAGACAAAGTTAAATATATGGCTTTACAAAGAATTTCTGTAAAAGACCCCAAATTTAAAACGAAAGAAGGTGCCAAAATAGGAATGACAAAATCTGAATTACTTAATTTATACAAGGATTTCTATAGTTTTGAAATGACCCGTTTTCTAGACACCGAAAATTTTGATTACCCAACAAATAAATTAATGTTCATAATCGATAAAAAAGACAATCAAGCAATATTTGATTTAGAAGATTTTTCTGAATTTCGAATTTTGTTTTTAATTGTCGACAATGTTGTTAAAGAAATTCAAATTTTGGATGGATTTTTCATCTAACTAATTTCCAAATACAAAAATGATCAGACGCAAAACAGATTCACAGAAAAAAACGACGGCATCCAGTACAAAAAAACCGGATTTCAAAAAACCAACGTTTTCTGCAAAAAAAGATAATTCCGGAGAGAAAAATGTAAAACCGTCTCCTGCGAAAAAAGATAGTACTGGTGAGAAGAATGTAAATGCACGAGATAAGCGCAAGTACATTGAGTTTAAACAACGTGTAAAAAAAGGTGATCCTCTTCCCTCTTTTAATGAAGACGCCATTCGATTAAATAAATACCTATCCAATGCTGGAGTATGTTCTCGTAGAGAGGCAGATGTACTGATCCAAACAGGGGTTGTTACCGTAAATGGAGAAATCATCACTGAATTAGGTTATAAAATCAAACCTGAGGATGCAGTTCAATATGACGGAGAAACAATCAATGCCGAAAAAAAACGATACGTTTTATTGAATAAACCTAAAGGTTTCATCACCACAATGGACGATCCAAGAGGAAGAAAAACGGTAATGTCTTTGGTTAAAAAAGCATGTAGGGAACGTGTCTACCCGGTAGGTCGATTGGATAGAGAAACAACGGGTTTACTTTTGTTTACCAATGATGGTGACATGGCCAAAAAACTTACCCATCCGCGCTACAACGCTTCCAAGATTTATCATGTAGAAACAGACAAACCAATTAAAAGAGAAGATTTGGAGAAACTGGTTTCGGGAGTGGTATTAGAAGATGGAAAAACAAATTGTGATAAAGCTAGTTTTATTGAAGGGGCAACTGAATACGAGGCTGGAGTTGAATTACACTCAGGAAAAAACCGCGTTGTTCGTCGTTTATTTGAGGCAATCGGATATAAAGTAATCAAGTTAGATCGCGTTCAATTTTCAAGCTTAACCAAAAAAGACTTGCCTCGTGGAATGTATCGTCACCTAACCGAACAAGAAGTTGCATTTTTGAAAATGTCATCATGAGAATAATTGGTATTTATCTCCTACTGCTATTGATTGCATCTTGTGGGCTGAATTCCAAAAAGGATAGCACATTAAACTCTGCGCATCCAAACATCAATTATTTTTACCCATACGATAGCGTACCTCGAATTTACTGTTACAGAAATATTGCAAATGGTCTTGATGAAGAATTCCATCGTATTTATGGCATAAAGGATTCAAAGGGTCATCACATTGTCGTTGAGAAATATGCCTCTACAGGCAGAATAATTGAAGCATTTAATTACAATTACGATTCTTTAGACGTAATTGATCACATGGTTGTTAATAGAAATAACCTAAAAACACAGGCTGTTTTAGTAAAAACGAAACTTTTTCCATTTTCAGATGCTGAACAAACGTGGTTCGCTTCAAAATATGCTGGTCACATTGATTCCACATTGAT
>CAMBBW010000019.1 GCA_945863425.1 Lishizhenia tianjinensis | reverse complement strand
TCATTCCCGTATTTACAGATTACTCCCAAATTAAAAAATATCGCCTCGTTATTTATGACCGATGGGGGGAACTTATCTGGCAAACTACTGACTACAACGAACCTTGGGACGGTAGAGCTCTAGGTAAAAACTGCCAAGATGGGGTGTATCCCTGGAAAATAATCTATGAAGATGTTAAACTCGGTAATCGTATCATGGTCGGTCATGTTACCTTGTTGAGGTAATAGTCTATAAACTGCTTTGAGGAATGGTGAGCGTTTTGATGCTAAACAATGACTCGTTCAATTAGATTTTCACCAAATGAATAGGGAATATATGCCAAATTAGGTATTTCTTTTGTGAGTATAATCCCAGGTTTTTTTCCCAATGAAATCGTTCCGTGCGTTGTGCTTAACTCCATTGCTGCTGCTGCATTTATTGTCAGCGCTGACAATGCCTCTTCTGGTGTAAGCCTCATTTTAATACATGCTAAAGACCAAATCACACTTAAATTATAGCAAGGAGTAGAACCCGGATTAAAATCACTTGCCAATGCAAAAGGAATGTTTTCTTGAATCAACTTTTTTGCATCCCCAAATGGGATAGATAAAAAATGAGAACAACCAGGCAGAAAAACGGGTATACTCACCCCAGATTTCAACGTTGATATATCCAAATCGGTTAATTCCTCTAAATGATCCACAGAGAGCGCATTTAATTCTATTGCTTTTTGCAAGCCTCCCATAGAAGAAAATTGATTAACATGAACTTTAGGCTTCAGGCCTGCATTAATACCAGCCAATAAAATCTCTTCCATTTCAGCGACTGAAAAATAATTGCGTTCACAAAAAACATCTATATAATCTGCAAGTTTCTCTATTTGTACAACAGGAATGATTTCGTTTATTATTAGATCTATATAACCTCGATGATTATCTTTGAATTCAATAGGGAAAGCATGCGCTGCTAACAAAGTTGCTTTAATAGGTATGGAAAAGTGAGATTTAAGCCTTTTTATTACGCGCAACATTTTTAACTCCGCATCGACACTAAGTCCATATCCTGATTTAATTTCTAGTGCCCCAGTACCACACGCAATCATTTTCTCAATTCTCTGAATCGCTAGAAAAAACAATTGATCCTCATCCATTTGTTGCAGTCTACCTGCCGAATTAAGAATTCCACCACCATTCAGTGCAATTTCTTCATACGACAATCCTTTAATGCGATCAACAAATTCATCCTCTCGTGTTTTGGCAAAAACAGTATGTGTATGAGAATCACAAAAAGCTGGCAAGACGAATTTACCATCGGCATCAATTACTTCTAAATCTCTCCAATCAATAATCCCCTCCCATTCAGTCATTGGACCATAGGCAATCACTTCACCATCTTCAAGAGCCAAGAAAGCATTATAAATCACCGGTAAATTATTCATTTCAGAACCTCTCAAAAGAGTTGGTAAATCCTCGCCGGCTAAAACAAGACCCTTAATGTTTTTAAATAATTGCTTTCTCATTTCTGGTTTTTTTTCAAAATAAAATCACGTACAACGGTTGGGAAATGAAGATGTTCGGTTAATTGAATTTTTGTACGTAAGCTCTCAATTGTTTCTGAAAAATCTAATTTAAAATTATATTGAGCTAAAATTTCTCCTTTATCATACTCTTCATTAACTAAATGTATGGTAATACCAGATTCTTTTTCATGTGCATCTAAAACTGCTTGATGAACAAAATCTCCATACATTCCTTTTCCTCCAAATTTTGGCAACAGCGAAGGGTGAATGTTTATAATTCTATTTGGAAATGCATGGAGCAATTTATCAGGGATTTTTTTCAAATAACCCGCAAGTATAATCCATTGAATGTCGTTTTTTAAACAAATAGTATGAAGATATTCATGATTTGAAGCCTTTCCTGCATCGATGACTAAAAATGAAACTGATCTTTCGCGACACCAACTCTCCAATACTGGATTTTCTTTTTCAGAGAGAACCAAAACAACCCGTATAAATTCATCGGAGGCAAAAAATTCTTGGAGCTTTCTTGCATTTGAACCCTTTCCTGAAATAAAAACAGCTATTTTTTCATCCATATTCATTCACAAAAGTAAAACAAGTAGTTCAAAAGTGATGAAAAAATCGCATTTAACTGATTTTGACAGAGTTTTAATTAGCCCGATTCGTTTTATTATCAAATTAAGTGGTGAATAATTTTGATTTTTGAGTGATTGTTTTTTTCTTTGCACCTTGTTAACCAATTAAAAAATAAAAAATGTCAGATATCAGATCAAAAGTTATTTCTATAATCGTAGATAAATTAAGTGTTGAAGAAACAGAAGTAACAGATGGAGCTAGCTTTACAAATGACCTAGGAGCAGATTCATTGGATACTGTGGAATTAATCATGGAATTTGAAAAAGAATTCAATATTGCCATTCCAGATGATCAAGCGGAAACTATTCAAACGGTTGGAGATGCTGTTTCATACATTGAACAAAACGCTTAATAATTTAATTGATTATTCTGAACTGATTTTCATTATTTAAATAAGTATGGAATTAAAACGAGTTGTGGTTACTGGTCTTGGTGCGCTAACTCCCATAGGAAACACTGTTTCTGAATATTGGAGTGCTTTATTGGCTGGTAAAAGTGGTGCGGCACCGATAACCCATTTCGACGCTTCTAAGTTTAAAACACAATTTGCCTGCGAAGTAAAAAACTTCAATGTTGAAGATTTTCTTGATAGAAAAGAAGCGCGGAAACTTGATCAGTTCTCCCAATATGCCATAGTAACAGCCACTCAAGCCGTGGAAGACTCTGGTTTGTTGGAGTATTCAAATGTAAATTTTGACAGAATTGGAGTAATTTGGGGCTCAGGAATTGGTGGATTAAAAACATTTCAAGAGGAGGCAAAAGAATTTTTTGC
This sequence comes from Lishizhenia tianjinensis, assembly GCA_945863425.1. Lineage (GTDB taxonomy): Bacteria > Bacteroidota > Bacteroidia > Flavobacteriales_D > Crocinitomicaceae > UBA952. The sequence goes on along the minus strand of CAMBBW010000019.1, from coordinate 21,104 downwards.
TGGTGATGGTACGCCCCGTTTTAATCCTTTCTTTATCCCGAAAATGATTGCTGATATTGCGGCGGGTCATATTTCGATTAAATATGGATTCCGCGGACCAAATTATGTCACCGTTTCTGCCTGCGCCTCTTCAACCAATGCAATTATTGATAGCTTCAACCTCATTCGATTGGGAAAAGCAGATGCAATTGTAACTGGTGGGTCTGAGGCAGCTGTGAATGAAATGGGAATGGGGGGGTTTAATGCATTGAAAGCATTGTCCACGCGAAATGATTCTCCTGAAAACGCTTCTCGTCCTTTTGATTTGGATAGAGACGGGTTTGTTCTTGGCGAGGGCGGTGGGGCACTTATTCTGGAGGAATATACCCATGCAATCAAAAGAGGAGCGACAATTTATGCTGAAGTAATCGGTGGTGGAATGTCAGGAGATGCTTACCACATGACTGCACCTCATCCTGAAGGAATTGGAGCACGAAACACTATGCTAGCGGCTTTGGAAGATGCGGAAATTGAAGCAACAGAAATTGATTACATTAACGTACATGGAACATCTACTCCATTAGGAGACGTGGCTGAGGTGAAAGCAATTCAAGCTGTCTTTGGTGATCACGCCTACAAGTTAAATATTAGTTCAACAAAATCAATGACTGGGCATTTGTTGGGAGCAGCGGGAGCGATTGAAGCCATTGCATGTATCTTAGCTGTTCAAAATGACATAGTTCCACCAACAATTAACCATTTCACTGACGACCCGGCGCTTGACAATAAATTAAATCTAACTTTTAATCAAGCACAAAAAAGAGTTGTAAATATCGCTCTTTCAAACACTTTTGGATTTGGTGGACACAATACAAGTGTTATTGTAAAAAAATACCGGTCATAAAATTGGCTTTATTAATATCTCTTTTCACCAAAAAAAAAACAGAAGAAGAACTTAAATTAATTAAGTTTATTATACAAAGATTTGGATATAGACCAAAAGAATTAACCTATTTTATAAAGGCGACTACCCATAAATCATTCGTTAGTTCGGACCCATCCATCACGAACGAACGCTTAGAATTTTTAGGCGACGCGATGTTAGATGCATTTGTGGCAGATTTTCTTTTCAAGCGGTTCAAGGATGAAGACGAGGGGTATTTAACTCGGGTAAAATCTAAAATTGTAAATCGGAAGACACTATCTGAAATCGGTGAAACAATGGGTATTCGAGAAATCCTACGTTACAACCAAGCCCGCTCCATCAACTTATCATCATTGGAAGGAAATGCCTTTGAGGCAATTTTAGGAGCCATTTATTTAGATGGTGGTTATAATTCCGTGCAAAATTCTGTGGAAAATTTTGTCTTTCAAAAATATGTCAATCTAACTCGGTTATTAGAAGAAGAAATTGATTTTAAGTCGAAACTTTTTATTTGGTGCCAAAAGAAAAAATTGAATCTCGAATTTATTGTTCTTTCTGAAATAAATCAAGGCGGATCGTGGGAATATGAAATAGAAACGAACATCAATAACATTAAATACGGGAGAGGAAAGGGCGGGTCAAAAAAAATTGCAGAACAAGAGGCTGCCAAGGAAACACTACAGTTATTGGGTGAATTTTGATTCTTCATTAGCAAATATTAAAAAAAAATAGTTTCTTTGTAAAAACAATCATTTATGAGCTCATCAGATATCTTTTACAAAATTGGTGGTTTACTTCAGGATTCCTTTGTGTTTTTTGAATCAGTTGGAAATATTTTTAATTATTCTGCCATAGTTCTTGGATTCTTTGGATTCTTTTTTTGGATGAATACACAAAGAAAATTCAATGATAAAGCTTCCAAAGATTCAAATCAATTAAAATAGAAGCAACTTATACCTTTTTTAAGCGTCATAAGGTTGGGCAGTTTTTGTCCAATTAAACTATCATGAAACAAATTTTACTGATTTTTGTTTTTTATTCTCTTGCTTTGTACAGCGAGTCTCAAGTAACTACAGCGGCAGATTGTTCAAATGCTGTAAATATTTGCCAAAACGCAACGTTTCAAATTGACCCGAATGGATCGGGTGCCATACAAGAATTAGCCAATAGCCCATTTTCAAACCCTTCAATAAATCCAGCATCCGGAAACTCAGGTTGTTTGCTTGCGGGCGAATTAAATCCAACGTGGATGGTAGTTAATGTTGCAAGTACAGGTACTTTGGAATTTTCTTTTGGTGCAGATGGCGGATTTGGTTGCTTAGACTGGATCATGTGGCCATACACAACTAATTCGTGTAATCAAATCATTAGTAATCAACTTGCTCCCGTGCGATGCAATTGGAACGGTGCATGTGAGTCTTTTACAGGTGTCTCAACCCCACCACCTCCAGGAGGTGACCCAAATAATTTTGAACCCGAATTAAATGTGACCGCTGGACAACAATTTTTGATTTGTTTATCCAACTATAGTTCACAATCAACAGTTCTTCCTTTAAACTTCTTTGGAACGGCTAATGTCTCTTGTACAGCTGTACAACCTGTTACTGTGAATAACGTAACCATTTGCCCCGGACAAACCGCAACATTAACAGCAAATAGTCCCGGTGCCACAAGCTATTCTTGGTCAAATGGCGCGACCACTCCGACGATAACAGTATCGCCAACAGCAACAACAACTTATACAGTAAATGTTTCAGCGCCAGCTCCAAACGGCGCCACAGGAACGGGAACTGCCACGGCGACTGTCATAGTATTACCTTCTACAGATCCATTGTGTGGATGTACAGTGACTGCGAGTAACAATGGCCCTGTTTGTGTTGGTTCTACTTTTAATTTAAATGCGACAGCTGTTACTAATGGAACCTATGATTGGACCTTAGCTGGAACAAGTATTGGAACAGGACAGAACCTAACATATATTCCTGCTTCCACTGCGGGCACATATCCAATTACAGTAACCGCAACTGATGGTGCGGGCCATGTCTGTACCTCAACAACAAATATTTTAATTAATCCATTACCCCTTGTTAATGCAGGTAATGATGTTAGTACTTGTTTAGGAAATTCAATCAGTTTGTCTGGATCAGGAGCAACCACATATCAATGGGGAGGCGGAATTCAAAATGCAACTCCATTTAATCCAACAACGAATAGCACATATACCGTTACCGGCACTGATATAAATGGCTGCATTAATTCAGACAATGTTATGGTAACCATGTTGTATGCACAAATCCCATCAATAACTCCAAGCATAACTTCCGGATGTGTACCGAGTCAAGTTATATTTACCAACAACGATCCTCAAGCACAAAATTGTATTTGGTCATTTGGAAATGGCGCAACTGGTAATGGTTGCGCACCACAGCAAACTACTTTTGACCAAGTTGGTTGTTACGATATTAGTCTTACGCAAACAGATGTTCAAGGGTGTGATACAACCGTTGTTTTTGATGATGTAGTTTGTATTGAAGAAGCAATTGCAGCGTTTTATGTAAACCCAGGAACAATTGGTCCCGCAAATGCTTCCGTTGGATTTTACAATGTTTCGGAAGGTGCAGACACTTACTATTGGGATTTTGGAGACGGACAAACATCTACCGAAATTGAACCGGCACATACTTATAGCACTAATTTACAGACCGGATTTACCACAACGTTGATAGTAACGTCTCCTGCTGGGTGTACTGATACCACTTCAATGCCTATTGGTTATGAAGAGCAATTGATTTATTATGTGCCAAATTCTTTTACTCCGGATGCAGATGAGCATAATCAATTATTTACTCCCGTTTTTACTTCTGGATTTGCACCTGAAAATTTTGAGTTGTTAATCTTTAATCGATGGGGAGAAATTATTTGGCAATCATTTGATGCAACAAAGGGGTGGGACGGAACTTATGGCGAAAAGGGAGTCGGGGCTCAGGCTGGTACATATACCTGGGTAATTAATTTTAAGCCTAAAGCTACGGATGATAAAATAAAAATTTCAGGGTTTGTGAATTTACTGAGATAACATCTGATTCTTCCAAATAATTTCTACATTCTTTTTAATCCGGCTTTACTTCTTTATATTTGCAACTCTAATTATTAGACTAATGAGTTCATCCGATAAAATTTCTACCTCAAAAGCACCAAAACCTGTTGGTTTATACCCACACGCTCGAAAAGTAGGGAATTTACTTTTTTTATCTGGAGTTGGTCCCCGTGTTGCTGGTTCTAATGCAACAGATTCCTCTGTTCCTGGATTAAAATTAGACCATAACGGTAACTTCCTTGAATTTGATTTTGAAGCTCAATGCCGAAGTGTTTTTGATAATGTTCGAATTATTTTGGAAGAATCAGGATCAAGTTGGAATAACTTAGTAGATGTAACTGTTTATTTAGTAAATATGAAACGGGACTTTCAGGTGTATAACAAAATTTACGCGGACTATTTCCAAGATAATTTACCTTGCAGAACAACCGTGGAGATAAACTCCCTTCCCACACCGATTGCTATTGAATTAAAATGTATTGCCACAATTGATTAAATTATGATTTCTTTTATTATTCGCTGCTTTATTGCTCTTACTGCACTTTCTTTTAATACTTGGTTATTCGTTTCCGGTAATTGGGGGTGGGGTATTGTTTTTGTTTTTGTGACCGCATTAATTATCCTTTCTTTTTTTAGGAATGAACGAATGATTTTAGCGTTAAATCAAATGAGACTGGGAAATACGGATAAGGCTAAAATTCATATAAACAAAATCACTCATCCGCAGTTTCTCCCGAAAAAACAACACGCTTATGTGTTGTACCTGCAAGCCGTAATGAATAGTCAAGAATTTGGTTTTGTAAAAAGTGAACAAATTCTTAGAAAAGCACTTGCCTTAGGGTTAAGAACAGCACAAGATAATGCCGTTGCTCGAATGCATTTGGCTGGAATATGTGCTCAAACAGGAAGAAAAAACGAAGCCGTTACATTATTGGGAGAAGCTAAAAAAATGGATAAAGATGGCATAATGCGTGACCAAATTAAAATGATGCAACAACAACTTCAACAAACTCCTTCGAAAAATCAAATGCGCATGGCTCAAATGATGGGCGGCAGAAGAAAAACACCCAAAATGAGATAATGATTCCTATAATTACAATTATTTTCATAAATCTCAAAACAGAAGACGTTTATCGTTCCCGAGCATAGATTTTGTATGATTATTTTTGTCATCTAGGTTAGGTGTGGAGACGGTTTTAAAAATGATAAATCCCTAATGAACGCAAATCCAAAGATTTTTACAATAGGCTGGGAAGATTATGAACTAATAGATGCTGGTGGGGGTAAAAAACTCGAGCGGTGGGGAAAAATAATCACAATTCGCCCAGAATTACAAGCTTACTTCAAGACAGAATTATCTTTTGTAGAATGGAAAAAAATAGCTCATTGGGAATTCATTCAAGGGAAAGGACAAACGGGAAATTGGAAATCTATTCAAGAAGCTCCAAGAAACTGGATGATTGAATTTAAAAAAGTGAAAATCAAACTAGAACTTACCCAATTCAAACATGTAGGATTGTTTCCAGAACAACGAACCAATTGGGATTTCATCTTAAATGAATTAGAACCCGGCGATAAATTTCTTAATTTATTTGCCTATACTGGGGCAGCATCAATTATTGCCAAAAAATTGCGCGCAGATGTTGTTCATGTTGATTCCGTAAAAAACTTAATTTCTTGGGCAAAAGAAAATATGGAGAACAGCAGTCTAACGGACATAAGATGGGTTCTTGAAGATGCCATGAAGTTTATTGCTCGCGAGGAAAAACGTGGAAATAACTATCGAGCAATTGTAATGGATCCTCCTGCTTGGGGAATTGGTACCAAAGGTGAAAAATGGAAACTGGAAGACCAAATTGACACATTAGTTTCAACAAGTGCTAATCTTTTAGCAGAAGATGGAATTATGATCATGAATACGTATACCCCAACTGTAGATTTTGAATTCTTAAGAGATTTATTACCCCTTTATTTTAAAGAAAATCAAATTAGTTTGAATGAATTGTGGATGAATACAACCACCGGCAAACAACTTTACTATGGAAATCTTGTCAGAATTAATAAACAAGCGGAGGCCCAAAACTATGTTTTGTAAATAGTGACTTTCCTCCTATCTTTATAAAAAATTTCATCATGAGACAACAGCTGTTTTTTATTCTTTTTATTGGAGGGTCACTTTCAGTTTCAGGCCAGTTAAACTCTTGGCAAGCATTTGTAGATTCAATACCAACATTGTCTTCACCCAGAACATGTGATTTAAATAATGACGGCGTTCAAGACATCGTAATTGGTGGTGGAACGGATGGTTTTGCTAGTAATCACGGAATTATGGCATTAAACGGGGTGGATGGGTCTTTGCTTTGGAATAGAGCCTCACGGAATGAAGTCTTTGGTAGCGCAATTTTTCAAGACATTACTAATGATGGAATAAAAGATGTTTTTATCACAGGAAGACAAGCACAATTACTCGCAATTAATGGCGCAAATGGTCAGTTGCTTTGGGACTATTTTCCCTATGGAATTAATCCTGCTGATAGTGGGCTCTACAATTTTTACAATCCTCAGTTTATTCCTGATGTAAATAATGACGGATTCAAAGAAATTCTGGTAGCAAATGGTGGAGATCACGCAGCACCAGATTGGGACACCGATCGCCCACCTGGACATTTAATGGTAATTAACTCACTAACCGGGTCGTTAATAGCAAAAGCAGTTGTGCCGGATAGTGCTGAAACATATTGTTCTCCATTAGTGGCTGACATTCAAGGAAATGGAATTCCTTGGGTGCTTTTCGGGACTGGGGGAGAAAATTTAGGTGGGGCTTTTTTTGCTTGTCCCTTGAATAACCTCATTCAATTTAATAGTTTAGCTAACTCTATTCAATTGGATAGCGACCCTAATAAAGGATTTATTGCTCCTGCGGCATTAGCTCAAAATGGAACGCTCGGTTTTGATATTATCATTCAAGGATTTAATGGTAAAATCAGTAAAATAAAAGGTGCCAGTTTGGGATTGTCCTGGCAATTTCAGCTGCCATCGACAGAATCAAGTGCCGAACCCGTTTTAGGAAACTTTGTTGGAGGAGATAATATTCCTGATGTGCTCGCGATATTATTCAAAGGTATTTCACCCTCTTACACCGATTTTTACCAAGTTATGATTGATGGAAGAACAGGACAGTTAGCTTTTAAAGATAGCATAGGAACACTCAATTATGCTTCGGCAAATGCTTTAGATTTTGATAACGACGGACGTGATGAGGGCTTGATTTCGGTAACATATTCAGAAAATGGTTCGTTCAAACATAGGTTGCAAAAAATTGATTTTGCAGACAATACAATTACTCAAATTGGCACTACTAAAAGTGGCGTTAATCTTGGGTCAACTCCATTACTAACGGATTTAGATAATGATAATCAATTAGACCTGATTTATGTTGTCAAAAAGGACAGCCTAAACCCAATAGGATGGAAAGGAATTTATATTAATAGAGATGAATTAAATGTTGCCATACCAAATAGTGGAATTGCTTGGGGAAGTTATTTAGGAACAATAAATGATGGTGTATATACTTACAACGCTGTTGATTGTGGTGTTGGTAGTGTTGTCGTTGGAGGAACTATTATTCAACCTTCTTGTAATGGCTTTGCCAATGGGTCCATTGACCCAATCTTAGTGAGTGGACATGGCCCTTATACTTATTTATGGGACAATGGAAGCACAGATACCATGTTATCTAATTTAACTCAAGGAACCTACTGGGTAAGAATTACAGATGCCTTTGGTTGTTATGAAGAACGCACTCTCGCTTTAAATGACCCTTATGTAATTAGCTTCGGTGGAATAATGGCTCCAGTATGTCCAGGCGGTTCAAATGGAATGGCAACTGTTGGTTCTTCTGGTTGCCCTTGTCAGTTTAGTGGATGTACGTTTTTATGGGATAATGGTATCACAACCAAACCAAACAATTCGCTCACAAGCGGTTGGCATGAGGTAATAATCAATCATCCAAGCGGCTGCATTGTAGTAGATTCCGTATTGATTCCAGAACCATTACCAGTTATCATGGATACTATTGTTACTCATAATACGTGTTTTGGTGACTCCACAGGAAGTATTGAGTTAATTCCATCTGGTATGTATGAACCAACTAATTATCTGTGGTCATCAAATGCTACAACCGCATTAAATGACCATTTAGTTGCCGGAAATTATTCGGTTACGGTTTCAGATTCAAGAGGTTGTATTGATAACTTGAGTTTTGAAATCCAGGAACCTAGTGAAGTAATTCTATCGTATTCCGCAGTGAATGTTGGGTGTTTTGGAGATTCAAATGGAGAAATTAATTTTCAAGCAACTGGTGGAACTGGTAACTATTCCTTTTGGCTAAACAATACGCAAACTGGTTCTTTGGCTGATGGATTAACAGCTGGATCCTATCTTGTTTCGGCAAGTGACAACGCACAATGTTTTTCTGCCACCCAAAACGCGGTAATAACTCAGCCAAGTAGTATTTCTTCCATTATGAGTTCAACCCCTGAAACCGACGGATTTGATGGAACTGCAAGTATAATTGTTCAGGGTGGTGTTGCACCGTATATAATAGTTTGGAATGACCCGAATAGCCAATCTGATAACTTAGCTGTTTATTTAAACGAAGGGTGGTACACTGCCTCAATTACGGATGCTAACGGATGTCAACACGTCGATTCTGTTTATGTGGAAACCACGGTAGGAATAGCTGACCAATCGATCAATAGCATTTCAGTTTTTCCTAATCCAGTAAAGGACGTTTTGACAATCAATGGAATTGAAGGAAAAGAAATCCAGCTTTTTGATGCCAATGGAAAATTGATAAAGAAATTACCTTTTTCAAATTCATTCTCAACAAGTGAATTAACGAGCGGAGTATACTACCTGGAAATCAATCAAGATAAAACGATTACGCGAATTCGTTTTTGCAAAGTAAATTAAACGAGATTATTTAACAAATTGATTATTTGAAGTATTGACGTCTGGTAAAAACCCATCCGGATCAATAGTGATTGATTCAACTTCTTTCCATTTGATAGTGGATAAAGAAATAGAATATTTTGGGCTTGCACAGGACCATTTAGCAAGGGTGTTTGTTGGGCGTAAAAAATCTGTTTTTAAATTATTGGTAAGATCCAATGGCACATAAAAATATTTTTTATCTCCATTTTTTAGTTGAATACAAAATTCAAGAGGCATCGGAATTCCTTTGTTCTGAAAAGTAATATTAATACCATCTGCTGATTTAAAAGCGGTATCAATGGATAAATCTATTTTTTTAGTAGTATTAAGCCAATAATTCTGGAACCACGTTAATTCTAATTGGGAAACGTCCTCGAATGTTTTAACAAAGTCATTGGGGTCCGGGTGTTTAAATTTCCACTTGGAATAATACCTTTTGAAACCTGCTCGCATAGTCGAATCTCCAATCATATACCTAATTAATTCAGGAAAAAGTTGACCCTTGTAGTACGCAGCGTTATAGTAAGGATAATCGCTGTCAAAATGGTTGGCAGCGGTTGAAATAGGCTCCTCGATATACATATCTGTTATCCACGAATAATTTGATATCGCGCCAGTAGTTGGGTTTTTAGGTAATTCATTTACATTGCTGATGCGCTCTTCGGCATAGGAGGTCAACCCTTCATCCATCCAATGGTATAGGTTTTCATCCGTTCCAAACATTCCATAAAAGTAATTATGCATAAACTCGTGACATGCCGTGTTAAAAAAATCACTGCGACCTGCCTCTAACATGGTACACATGGGGTATTCCATATATCCTTCACCTGCTTGTATAAAGGAAAACTGAGCATAAGGGTATTTGCCAAATTCCCGTTTACAAATTTCATATGCTTTTGGCCAATTTTGTATAAGGGATTTCCAGGCTTCTTTGTATTGAATGTTATAAAAATAATGGAAGCTAATGCCATCAATAACCAATTCCTCGTGCTGCCATTCTTTATCTAATGCAAACGCAAAATCGTGAATATTTTCAGCCTTAAAATTCCATTCTATTAAATTCTTATTTCTCGATTGAATTGATTTCTCTTTCCATCCATGTTCCAAATAATCCTTATCACTCAAAACCCCAGTTCCTGCAACAATATACGAGGAATCACATAAAATCTGGACTGAATACTTTCCGAATGTTCCCGCAAACTCTCTCCCAAAATAAGGGTCTGTATGCCACCCCATATCATCATATCTACAAATTTTTGGATACCATTGGGTGAAAGTAAAATCAGTCCCTGCAACATTATTTTTTCCCGCACGGTTTATACAAGCAGGTATTTTTGAAACAAAACTCATTGTAATCGCTACCGATTTTCCGGGCAGTAGCCCTTTCTTCAATTTAACTTTTCCGATAGATTCAAACACATTCATGTCATGCACTTCCTTATCAATCGTTAATGATTGAACTGAGATTTCACCCAAGTCTTCCTGTTTATAATCTATTAATTCGGCGTTGCTTAAGTTGGCTTGTCTCTCAAATGCATGGCTTCCTTTTCTAAAAGCATTCCAATACAAATGAAAATAAATTTCTTTCAGTGTGTCTTGTGAATTATTAAAATAAGTAATTGACTGATTACCTATTAATTGACTGTTTTTGTCGTCAACATTTGCCTGAATAGAATAATCTACTTGCTGTTGCCAATAGGTATTTTGAGCAAGTAGTTGAAAGTTGAAAAGAGACAATAATAGATATAAATACTGCTTCATAGGGATGTGTTTAAAAGAACTATAAATAAATTAATCAGAATCTGTTACATTTTTGAATAAGGTAATTGTCCTCCTTTGTTTCTTGGTGGGTTTACCAACTCCAAATTGATTATACTCCTTTTGGGCAAGTTGATATTCTTTATACTTGGTAATTTCAGTGTCTAACGTTTTATCTTCCAGGAAATTTTGGACCAGTTTTGGCCCCAATCTTTTATCAATTAAGTCTAGAATTTTATACGAGAAAACCGCATTGTGTTTTTTTACTTGTATCGTATCGGAAATACTTATTTCTTTGGAAGGTTTAACAGGAATTTGATTCAGTAAAATCTTACCATTTTTTATTAATGTGGTCGCTTCATTTCTCGTTTTAGATAAACGAACACACCAAACATATTTATCCAGCCGTAATTTCACTGCGTTGTTTTTTGGAAAGAGATTGATAAACCAACTGATAAGATTCATCTATACAGTCAAGTATAAGCTGGTCACATAGGTCTTTATTAAACTGAATAGTATTCCAGTGCTTTTTATTCATGTGATACCCTGGTATTACGGAGATAAATCGCTCACGCAATTCGATTGCTTTTTCAGGTTCACACTTCAGATTAATACTTTCGGTCTGCTCAACATCAAGCAGTGCGAAGATTTTTCCACCTACCTTAAAAACCAATGTTTGATTATCGAATGGAAAGCTTTCTGATGCGCCTAATTTGGAAAGGCACTGCAAACGGACTTTCTCTAAATCCATTAATGAATAGCTGGAGCGTTGTCGTATTTACCTAAATTATAAAGCATTTTGGTATGTTCCTTCAAAGCTTTAAAAAAAGTATTGTAAGAATGATATGGCAAATTAAATTCTGAAGCTGTTTCCTTTACGATTTTTGAAATGTTAGGATAATGTACGTGGCAAATATTTGGAAATAAATGGTGTTCAACCTGAAAATTTAACCCCCCCACATACCAGGATAAAATGGGGTCTTTCGGAGCGAAATTGGCAGTATTATACAATTGGTTTACCGCCCAATCTGCATCAACATTACCTGAATCGTCCGGAAGCGGATAATCTGACGTAGGCACAACATGTGCTGGTTGGAAAATAGCGGCTAGAATTACGCCACAAATAAATTGCATGGTCAACCAGCCCAAGGCAAGCCAATACCATGGTGCCACATTAAAAAGCAAAGGAAGCCCAATAAAAACCGCATGATATGCCAGTTTGGAAATAATAATTGTAAAAAGGTGCTTTCTGAAACTAATTTTTTGAGTTTCAATTAGGCCTTTAGATTTGTACCGTAAGGCTTGTTGAAAATCTTTTGTAGTAGACCACATCATGGTCATCATACCATAAAAAAACCAGGCATAAATGAATTGAAATCTATGAAGTTTATTACGTTTTGCATGTGGAGAGAAACGCAATATAAATGAAGGTGGTTTAATGTCTTCATCCACATCTGCAACATTTGTATAGGTGTGATGCAATACATTGTGTTGGATTCTCCAGTTTACATCACTTCCGCCCAATAAAATCATAACCTTGCTAATAAGCCGATTAACAGATTCATTTTTTGAATAAGCACCATGATTTGCGTCATGCATCACAGACAAACCAACTCCCGCCATACCTATTCCCATAATGATCCACATAAGCATATATAATGGAAAAGAAAGATCTAACGTTAGTAATACCACAAGAGGAGTTAAGTAAATGGAAAGCATCGCTATCGTCTTAATAACCATTTTTGAGTTAGCGTGTCTTGAAATGTTTTTTTCCTTGAAATAACTGTTTACACGAGTTCTAAGAACTTTGTAAAACTCAGAATTAGTTGTGCCAGTAAATCGTATGTTTTGATGTTGCATGGTATCAATTTTAGTAAAGGTACTTCTATTCAATCGAACTTTTGTAAATTTAAGAGTTGTTTTTACATAATTCATAGTTAATAACACAACTAACTAAGTTCTGTTCAATGAACGATAAATAAATAACGCCAACAGGAGACTAATCGCAACTAATTCAGGCAATGAAATAAAAAATGAAATTAGAATTAGACTTACCCAAAAACAAATTGAAACCCAATAGTAATTAAATTTCGGGCTAAAGTTTTTTACCTCATCAATGGATTTTATTTTAATCGTTAACGTTTGGATATCCTGCTTCATTTTCATTTTTGAAGCAAAATAAAGCAGTGGTATAAGTAAAAACCCTTGCGGAATTCCCATATCCTCGTACATAAAAAAATCAAGGACCTCATTTCCAAATTGGATGGATGGGTTGGTAAGGAATAGAAACAGATGAATTAATGCTACTTCAATTAGCCAAAAAGTTATGTAAATAAAGAGTTTTTTATAATCTATGGTGCTTTCTTTCTTTTCAACCAAAAACGTAAATTTTCGAAAAGTTTCTAACTGAAAATAAGTCGCAAATAAATTTTCAATCATGTAGAATAAAAGAATAAAATACAGAGACCAATTCCAGAAGAAAAACCCAATCAATGGAATGGCTAATTCACCTATAATTTGAATGAATAATAGTGTTTTTTTATTCATCACTTCAATGCAGCAACGCGTTCCTTGGTTAGCTGGTAATCTGGATTATATTTTAATGCTTTGGCATAGGCTTGAAGGGCCCGTGTGCGGTCATTTTTTTCTTCATAACACGTACCTATATTGTGCCATCCTTTCACAAATTCGGGTTGAATATCCGTTGCCATTTGATAATAGATAATCGCGCTATCGAGTTGGTTCTCCGTATTGAATTGTTTTATATACCCAATGTTAAACCATCCTAAATGATATTTACTATCAACTTGCATCAGTTTTCTATACTCTTTGATAGCCACATCGTAACGATTGAGCATTTGTTCACAATAAGCGACACCATAAATCGCATCAGACAATTTGGGATTCAAAGCTACGGCACTACGAAATTTTTCAATGGCAATATCAAATTTCTCATCTTCCGTATAAAGTTGACCCAAACGCAAGTAGGCTAATTCAAAATTAGGATCCTGTTGGATGGCCGTTTCATACGATGATATGGCTAAACTGCGCTTGTCTTGCATTAAAAAAATGGTTCCTTTCATAATATAAGCATCCCGGTATTTTGGATTAATCCGTAACGCCTCATCCACGTACTGCAAAGAAGTTTGAAAATCAGCAAAATAAGCATAGGTTGACGCTAAACCAACCAAAGCCTTGACGTTTTTAGCTTGTTTTTTTACTATGAATTGGTAATGATATTGAGCACGAGAAACATCTTTAACAGAACGGTCAGGATCGTTGTTCAACACATCCGCATAAAGCATCCGCGTATCGATTCTAGTACTGTCCAATCGGAAAGCTTTCGTTGCATCTGGTTTCGCTTTGTCAAAAAAGCCCTTGCTATACTTCAATAAAAAAGAGTCGAGCATCAAATTTCCTCTTTTTACCAATAAATTAACATCATTCGGATTCAAGGCCAACAAACTATCTAGGTTTTGGGTGGTTGCAACAGGTTTGCTCTTGTTTCCTTTACAAGAAAGAATTGAAAATGAAATGAGAATTGAAAAAAGAATAATTGTTTTATTCATAAAAAATTAAATAGTGAAACAAAAATACCCTTTTTGTTTTGGTTCCTTGTATTTCTGATTAAATTTGATGTCTAATCTTCCATTAGATGAAAAAACCTACTCTTATTTTATTGTTGTTCTTCCTCTTCATACTAACTGAAGATTTGCTCTCTCAGGGGTGCTCTCAATGTAAAATGCTAGCCGAACAAGGATCTGAAGTGGATGAAGATTCATTTGGGAGTTCAATAAATACTGGGATTCTTTATTTAATGATTGTGCCTTATTTGATTTTACTTTTTCTGTTTAGAGAAAAAATAATGGGCTTCATCAAAGGAATGTTAAAAAAGTAAGGTCTTTTAAGTGTAGAAAGCCCCCCAGAATCCGTGGATTCCAGAGAGCCTCTCTACTTTTGCCTTTATCAATTATAATGGGTTTATTTGCTTTTTACTTTTTATCACATTGAATCCCACATTAAAACCTGTATATCCACCACCTCTTTGCGAAGAATAGAAGATGTTAACTGGAATATTTAATGCTCCTGCTTTAAATGTTCGGCCAAACGCAAACACAAAAGAGGTGTTTAATTTGGTTGTTCCCCTTTTATCATAGAAGGATTTACCAAAATTATAGGTGGTATTCCCGGAAATTTGCTCTGGTGTTGGGGCTACAAAAGACCCAGTTGTATTATAGGCAGGATCGTTTCGGTAATTATCATAAGCATAGCTTGCCCAATCTGATTCAGAGAAATAACGGCTATCTGCTCCAAATTTATTTTCCGAATCTAAAAAACCATTTGAAACTTTTTTCAAGCCAAACCCAGGGCCAAAAGCAAACTCCCAACTTCCTTTGCCAAAACGAAATCCATTCATGAAGGTAAAAGACGGGATGAATTGTCCTTGCTCAAGTCCGGAGATATTGAATACCCCTTCAACCAAGGCTGAAAAATTCTCTGTTCCCACATATTGCCCCTCTACTTGATAACCAATCATACTAACCAAAGGTTGAATTCCCAAACCACCTTGATCCTCAGGTCTTGTTGCAAATTCGTTGATAGACCCCACTAAACCGGCAACACCAATACGTGGCCCAGAATTATTTACTTTTCCAATATTATTAGACGTAATTAATTCATTTTTAAAAGATAGTCGATCTACCAAATTTTTATCAACGGTCAATCCATGCATTTCTTTTAATACTATTTCAATCATACGTTGAACTTCTATCTCTTGATTGTCAAATTCGCGGACAGCTGACATATAAATGGTTTTATTTTTGACATCAATAATTTTTAAGGTAATTGCTATTTTGTTACCTAATAAATCCAAACTCCCGCACATCACGTAACTAGTATTCAATCCTTCTCCCATTTTTATTAAACAGTTTTGGCCATAACATCCTTGCGTATATTCAGGATTTGTTTTTAATACATCCGCCATATCAAACTCATCATACACTTTGTATTTATCTAACTTAATAAGTTCTAAGCGCATCATTTTAGCCGCCGATTCCGGTTTTATTGCAAGTGATGTGACATTTGGATTAGCAACAGCAATTGTCGATTTAACTTCTGTTGTTTGAGCGGTAACATTTAAAGAGAACACTAATGCTAAAAAAAGTAGATTTTGTTTTTTCATTGTTATAAATTTTATACACAAAGATTGTTGCAAAATCCGCTAGAAAACTAATCGAATTTCAAAAGGGCAGGATTGTTACTTGCGTAAATCGCAAACTTAGGGTGGTGGTTAAAAAATAATTGGTTTAAATAGAGCTAATTATAAAACTAGTCATGGAATCCATTGAGTGCAAAGTTACCGATTATCACAAAACCCGGTATAAATCCACTAAAAAAAGAGATTGTGGATGCCTTTCTTTTTTTGTTTTTCATCCCTATTTCATATCCTTTTCTATAATCAGGAACTGTAGTTAATAAACTGTCATTGGGATTATTTAAAGTGTGCATCATTTGAGGTGGAGAATACTTTATTATTAATGCAGGTATTACAGGAAATAAAAATATTGCTGTGGCACCACAAATCACCTCTCCAACAATTACTTGCGGAAGAGTTTTATAATATTTTCTAGCATCCTGAGTGCCTAGTGTATAATAGTCAATTAATACAGTTTTCGAACCATTAATTAATCCTTTATCTTTTATTACGACAATACTATTTATTTCCGATTTTAGAATGAAAATTTTACCCAGTTTTTCTGTTAAAATCAATATTTCTCTTCCGTCGTCAGATAATAACTTTCCTATATATTCGGCCCCATCATTTTTTTTAAATAAATATAAATTAGTGTCCGCTTGGGTGGTTTGCGCAAAAAGTATATTTAAATTGCTCAAGAGAAATGCGATAAAGATAATATTTTTCATGGTTTCGTTATTTATTCAATGTTACAAATAATTTTACTATCAAAAATTGCAAATTTCAAAACTCATGAAAAGTCATTTGTGTATTTCACAAATTAAATTTATTCCATCATTAAGTCTGATTCTATTCGTGCTCTAAATGAACGGATCATTTTTTCGAGATCAAAAAAATAGGAATTGCGCTCTTTTTCATTAACGACACTAATTAAACTTGAATTAGCCAGTTGTTTGTCCAAAATTTTCTTGGTGTCTGAGACATAAACCTCATCCGAAGTATGCAGGTAATTCATTATGTTATGAGAAATAAAAAGTCCTTTGGCTTCATTTGTTTCATATAGAAATGTGGTCTCAGCGTTGATGGTTTCGTTTACATACATATTAAACATGTTCCCTTCGGCGGGTGCCTGAGTGCCATAAACGAACTTTTTTCCAACCGAGGCCTGATCATGTAGATGTTGGACCATTAACAAAGCCCTATCACATAAAAACAAAGCATAGCTAGGGTCATCAAATAAATGGGCTTTATAGTAATACCAAATTTGGCGCATAAACCCGCGCATCAATTCCGGATCAAAAATTTCTGTAGATGGAATTTGGTTATATAATTGAAGAATGTCTCTGCCTAATTCAAACGCTTTGTCAGAAGTTTTTTCATGTTTAAATTTCTCAGTAGCATAATCTTTTATTTGTAAATGAGTTTTAGCCCAAAAATATAGCCTAAATCGAACAAGTTGGGGAAAATTAAGTAATTGAAAAAACTGAACGTTATTAATGGCCAAAAGCATGGATGGATTTGTCTGGTTTTTTAAATGAACAAATCGTTCGAGAATTCCCTCTAGGTATGATTCTAAACTAAAATCGTATGTATTTAATGGGGGATAATCAAACATCACCTTTCCTTTGCCCACATCGGCTAATTTATCGAAGGAAATATCAAAATGCTGACACAGTTTCTGAATTTCTGTTGCAATTAGCGGAGTTTCATTTCGATACCTTCTATAAACGGCATCAGGACTAATGTGCAAAATTTCCGAAAGTGCATTTCCAATTGAGTCTTGATTGGCTAACTTTAGTTTGATTTCCTGAAAAATAAGGCTTTGAATAGTCGGTTTCATGTTCTTTTCTAAAATTTATAAAACCAACTGCACATTGGAAAGGGAAAGGAAAAAGATTTTAGGCCAACCCAGTTTTCTAATGCGGGGCCAAAAAAAGTAACTCCTGCCAAGGAAATTTGAAATGCACGGTTTTCTTTTGTTTGAAAGCGCATTCCTGGCATTAAAAACAATGCATACAGTTTTAACGAATTAGACTTAGTGACACCAACCGTTTGCTGGTATAAACCATTGTTGTAATCAGGTGGAGTAGCTTCAATAATTGTATTTGTCGCACCTATCTCATTTTTTGTAGCTGTTTGACCGAATGCTCCAAACATGGAGTCAAAAACAAAACTAACTTTAGCCCCTACTTTTACAACACCTGCTAAAGAAAGTACTGGTCCTTTGGTAATACCCGGAGAATAGATTCCGTAAGAATAATTAAAACCAGCACTGGTTGATGTATATGTGCCAGGCGTAATAAGGCTTTTCGTTCCCAAACTAGATGTGTATCCATATCCTGCACTAAAAGTAACATTGTTTTTTCTGTCTCCATACGTAACATTGGCAAAATGAAGGCCTCCATACCCCTTAAAATTAGCGATATAACCAGAAGTTCCGAGAAGCGTACCTATCGAAAAATTCAGTTTCTCATATTTTGTTGGGAACGTATATTTCAAGGCAAGGGCCAAAGGACTTGCAATCCATGTGGACATTATTCCAACGTTTAGATGATCCGTTACCGCAAAATGAACCTCAGGACCGTATAAATTCACCATTGCATAATTTTCTCCCCGAGCAATTGGTAAGGCATTCGTCGTAAAGGCATGGCGAGTAGTAAATGGCCCGGATGCATAATATTCTCCTCGGATAATTGCATTATAATCTGTTACTTTAACTATGCTTTTAATATCGGACTTCGGAATGTAGATTTTGCCCAAAGTTGCAGTAGTAATTAACACCTCTCTTCCATCATCACTAATGACTTTTCCAATATATTCTGTACCGTTTGATTTTGTAATCACATAGGTGTTTGTATCCGTTGACGATGAATTGGCCGGAACTTGTGCATTTAACTGGCAAGAAAAAACACCAATAAACAAAAAAACTAAAATATACCGCATGATTTCTTTTTGGGTAAAATTAATGATAAAACCAATTCCCCTTAAATAAAAGTTCTCATGATACAAAATTTAAAATTTAAAACGATTCTAAATAATAACGTTGGTAAAAATATGACAAAACCATGACAAACTTTTTTGGGCAGTTGGTGACCTTTGTACCTAATGAAACGTGCTGTGTTGGATTCATTTCATATTATTGCTTTTACACATCGCCAATTGGAGGTGAATCAAATTGGATTGTTACACATAGATAGTAATGATCAAAAGCAACGTTTGCAAAATGTGAGATCTGCACTATCAATTGATGAGTTGCTATTTCTTTCCACTTGTAATCGAGTAGAATTCATGTTTACGACTGAGGAACTAATCACTGACGCTTTTATAATCCAGTTTATTTCTGCCTTATACCCTCAAATGGAGGAGACAAAAAAGAGGGTGTTTTTATCGAATAATGAGATTTATTCAGGGGAAGAAGCAGTAAATCATTTGTTTTCGGTTGCTTCAAGCATTGATTCAATGATTGTTGGTGAAAGAGAAATAATTACACAAGTTCGAAATGCCTACGACCAATCAAACAAACACGGATTGACGGGAGATTTTATGAGATTAGTAATAAAACATACGATAGAAACGGCCAAAAGAGTATATACAGAAACTTCGATTGCAACCAAACCCGTTTCTGTTGTTTCACTTGCTTATCACAAATTAAAATTAACTAAGCTTGCCCTAGATGCACGTATATTGATTGTTGGCGCTGGAGTTACGAATACTAATTTGTCTCGGTTTCTTAAAAAACATGGCTTTACAAATTTTACTGTTTTTAACCGAACCCTTTCTAAAGCAGAGCAACTTGCCAAGGAAATTAAAGGAAAGGCGCTTCCCTTATCCGAATTGCAACAATACGCACAAGGATTCGATGTTTTGTTAACCTGCACCGGAACAGACCATCATTTAATTGGTTTGCCTTTGTATGAACAGTTGTTGCAAAAAGAATCCACACGCAAAATTGTTATCGATTTAGCCATTCCTCAAGATTTACATCCTGACATTATTGATAAATATCCTGTGAATTATATCTCTGTTGATGTGCTTCAAAAAGAATCTAATCAAAACCTGAAAGAACGATCGAAAGAAGTTCAACATGTTGAAGAGATTTTGGCCGAAGCCTTGTTCTCTTTTGATTATCTCGTAAAAGAACGATCTGTTGAGTTGGCTATGCGCGAAGTGCCTAAACAGGTTAAACAAATTAAAACCACTGCTATAAATGAGGTTTTTAAACAAGAAATTGAATCCATGGATGAACACTCTAAAGAAGTGTTAGAAAAGGTGTTGGGCTATATGGAAAAAAAATACATCAGCGGCCCCATGAAGTTGGCCAAGGATATTTTGATAAAAAACACCTGATTATGCACATACGTATTGGAACAAGAGGAAGCGATTTAGCGTTGTGGCAAGCAAATCATGTAAAATCACAATTAGAAAACAACGGTAATACCGTAACGATTACTATAATAAAAACACAAGGAGATAAAATACAAGACTTAAGTTTTGACAAATTAGAGGGAAAGGGTTTCTTTACAAAAGAAATTGAATCGGCATTATTGGAAAAAGAAGTGGATTTAGCAGTTCATTCCCACAAAGACTTAGAAACAAATCCCCCCGAAGGATTAGTGATTGCAGCAGTTTCAGAAAGAGAAGATCCTGCCGAATTGTTATTGATTAATAAAAATCGAGTAACATCAAATTTAGACTGGGATTTAAAAGAAGGTGCTTCGATTGGAACCTCATCTGCTCGACGAAAATCTTTGGTTAAAGCACATCGTCCCGATCTGGAGATTAAAGAATTGAGAGGGAATGTTCCCACACGGATTCAAAAATTGAGGGCCGGTAATTACGATTCCATTTTATTAGCAAAAGCAGGTGTTTCACGACTAACTATTGATTTATCAGAGTTTCATGTTGTGGAACTAAATCCTAAAATAGTGGTTCCCGCTCCTGCTCAAGGAGTATTAGCCTTACAAATACGGGATCATGAAACTGAATTATTTAACGAAATCCAAAAATTAAATAACCCCTCGGTTCAAAAACAAATTGTAATTGAGCGCAAAGTTTTAAATTTAATGGAAGGAGGATGCCAATTGCCGTTAGGGGTCTATTGTGATTCAGAAAACGTTTATGTTTCCTACACAAACCAATGGGAAACTGGATCAAAG
>CAMBBW010000018.1 GCA_945863425.1 Lishizhenia tianjinensis | reverse complement strand
TGGGATAAATTCAGTTCAAAAGAGCAAAAGGAATTTAAGTTAAATGCCAATACTCAAACTCCACAATCTGCTCCTTTTATATCGTGGGAAGCAATGCTGCTAAAACGAGATTCCATTGCTTATTGGATTGGATTGGCTAAAAAAGCACTTGAAAAAGAAGGCCAAACTTTCGAATTGGATCAAGTGGAAACGACAGCACTGAGATTCGAAATGCCTCAGGTTTATTACATTGGAATAGAAAAACGAGATACATCAAATGCCCGTGTAAAATCGCTATTGCGGATCATGGATAGTTTGAATTGGAAGTTGGATGTTTTCGTTGAAAATGGCTTGTATCAAGGTAATATAAAACTGAAAGATTATTTCACGTATTATTTAATTCAGAAATATTTAGGTGAACATGCTTCCTTTTTTCATCAGGAGTTAGAAGGAAATCAAAAAAATCGAAGAGCGGAATATGGTTTTCATCCAAGAAATGACACTACCATTTCAATTAAAGAAATGAAGGATTGTTATGCGCGAATATCACTTACCGAAAATGGCCAAAATGCGCAATTAATCGTTTACAGCGATGGCGAACTTGAATTTGAAAATCGCTATTACACGTGGAAAGAATGGAATACCCTTGTAGAGAATGCTCCTCGGCATCCCAAAATGTTTCATGATTAACAAAAAATGAAAAAAGCAATTGTACTCGTATTGTTCGTAATAGTATTGGTAGAAACATCTTTCGCAAACCTTCGACCGATTTATCTTTCTATTGAGCTACGCCCTGCATCGACAGCAGTAAACACAAAAAACATCATTCAATGGAATGTTGTATTCACCAATCTCGACTCTATTCGTCATGCCATAGTTATTCCGTCAGCTCAAAACAGAGGAAAGCGCATAATTCAATTACAATGGTATAAAGTTACTAGTTCTGGTTCTGGAATCTTCCCTTCGTCAGGCGACTTTTATGAGCAGGTTTATGCGGATCCGATTGAGCTAGAAATGGACACTTCATTTTATCGAGGTTACCCAAGTATCGTAAATTTAGACCCAAAAGAATCGTATACCTTCCCGATATTTTTGAATGATCGAAATAATCAATTAAAACATATTGAATCATCATATCTTGTTCCCACGCTTCCTATTCAAGACTATGAAGTGCTTGTTCATTACGATCCATATACAGAACCCCTTTCTCAACATTTTTTCTATCACCGCGAGAAAGGCGAATATGTACAAGATTCCTTAAATCGACTTGAATTGCCACTTGGCGGAATTTATTCAACGTATACCACCATTCACATGCAAAAAGATGATTTCAATACAGACTTATTCTTAAGTAAATCGTGTTCAAAGAATTGTAACTTTTGCAACTGTATCAAGCACAAAAGATGGAAAAAAATCCGGAAACATTTTACAAAAAAATCGTATAAATTAGCTCATGCTAGAGTCTTGCATGAATTCCCTGGTCCGGATGCAGTTCAAGATTTGTTGCCAACGTATTATTCAAAAAACTATGTTGTTCTAACAGAAGATGGTGTTCAGCACATTTCAGTTACTTGGCAAATAGGGAAGATTTACAAAACGGCTAAGTTTTTCACGCGAATGCTATACCCCATTTTTCGCAAAGTCGTTTTTCCTTATACAAACGCGCGTTGGTCGAAGTTAAAATCGATCAAGGAGTGGTAACACCTAATTATCCAAGAATGGCTACCCCAACTTCGGGAAGAAATTTGTTTTGTGTTTCAAATACCTGGAACC
The DNA here is from genome assembly GCA_945863425.1 of Lishizhenia tianjinensis. Lineage (GTDB taxonomy): Bacteria > Bacteroidota > Bacteroidia > Flavobacteriales_D > Crocinitomicaceae > UBA952. Next base: position 23,537 of record CAMBBW010000018.1, on the reverse strand, counting down.
AAAACCAAAAAGAGCAATTGCCAGTGCAAATAGTAGGAGCGTTACTGAAATTGTTAATTTTTCTTCTGTAAACATCAAGCGCAACAAAGAAATAAACCAAATAGTTGAAAGACTGGAAACTATACCCGGATATTCATTTTTCCAAACCATTTTAAATGAAAAATTTGAACGCGGTTTAACATATTTACTTATCCCTTTTAATGGGAAAAAAGTAGGTGTTTTTGATGACCAATTATGGTATTTATCTCCAAATTGTTGAGCCAAAAATTGGTTTTCTGTTTTTATAATTCCTCGATATAAAAAAAAGAAAAAAATGGCGCCAATCAATACAAACCATGCATTTCCGAGCCAGATAAATAAACCGAACCAAATTAAAAAATTACCTAAATACAAGGGATGACGAACAATGGAATACATACCAGAAGTATTTAATGAGTTGGCTACTTGCTGATCACGGTTTTTTCCAGAGGTGTGGATTTCACGAAACCCAACAACAAAAAATCGTGTGAAATGACCAAAAATCAATAAAAGAACAACAAGTAAATTCCTGGTAAATTCACCCAGGTGATCGACAAAAAAAGAATGGTTTTTATCGATAAAAAGAAGTGGAATTGCAACACAAAAAAGCAACAATGGAATTTGACCGCGATACTTAAAAAGTTGATTCCCTGAATTTTCGAACAGTTTGCACATGAATATAGAAAAAAATTGATTACATTGCCTATGCAATTTTTACAAAGATATTTTAATTCGGCGCTATGAAGACAAAATTTGAAATTGAAATTTTACTTAAAACTTCTCCAAGGGTTTTAGAAGATAAACTTACTACCCCATCTGGACTCAGTGAATGGTTTGCCGAAAATGTAAATGCACAAAATGATATCTATGAATTTTGGTGGAGCGGTTCATCCGAAAAAGCAAAGTTACAAGCACTAAAACCAGGTTCAAAAATTCGATTTAAATGGTTGAGTGATGAAGATGCGGAATCCTATTTTGAAATGAATTTCGCCTCAGACCCAATGACAAATATTGTTTGTTTAACCGTTACAGACTTTGCCGAAGAAGATGATTTAGACGACAGTAAACTTTTGTGGGAACAAAACATCAATGATCTTGTCCGACTTTTAGGAGCTGAATTAACGTAATAAATTCACATGTCCTGAAAGTTGATACTTGTGAAACAGAAAATCTTGGTAGGTTAATTTCCAGGTATAGGTTCCATCTTGACACTTTTCTCCTTTGTAAGTTCCGTCCCAACTATCATTGATAGAATTTAAAGTATAAACTAGTTCTCCCCAACGATTAAAAATAAGGCATTCCATTTGTTTTATGTTGCCACCATATACTTGGAACAAATCATTTAATCCATCATCATCGGGAATAAATGTATTTGGCACATAAACTACCGCATCGTAAGTGATTGTAACATAACTAGATGAAGAACATCCATTTACATCCGTAAAATCAACAAAGTAGGTTATGTTTTGATTAGGCGTTGCCACCGGATTTGGGCAATTTACACAGGATAGAAATTCTGGAGGACTCCAAGAGTAAACTCCCGGAGTATGCGTCATCGCGGACAACTGTATTTCATCCCCATAGAATGCATTCACGTCAGGAGTTAGCGTTATAGAAGGAGAAGGAAATAAGGCAACTTCGACAAAAGCCGTGTCTTTGCAGCCATTTAAATCCGTACCAATAATCATATAATTTGTACTTTGGGTTGGCCGTACCTGTGCCACGTTGCTATTTACCGAAACAACTGTATTGGAAGGTCTCCATTCATAGAAACTGGCTCCAGTAGCCCAAATCGTTGCTGTTTCGCGGGGACAAATAATCGTATCATTGCCAGCAGTAATTGCCGGTTGAACAATTTGGACAAATACAGAATCTTGTACCGTTCCGCAAGCATTTGATACATCACAAAAATACCATTGATTGGTAGTTGTATTGATTTCAACAATCGGCCCGACCCAAGGTACTAACGATGGATTGGGTTGCCAAATGTAACTATCGCCGCCAGAAATGGAAATTGAAGCGCTTGCGCCAAAGCACAAGTTAAAAGTATCCACCATCACAGGAACGGGTGGATTATAATAAACGTTGATTTTTACTGAATCCTCATTCAAACAACCATCTGCACTAACAACATTAGCTGTATAGGTTATCGTGGAATTCGGGGTTGCTATTGGGGTAAGGATTGTTGGATTGTTGAGAAAATTGGCCGGTGTCCATGAAACAGTTCCGGTGGTCGTTGCAAATAAAGAAACAGACTCTCCAACACAAATACTTGTATCGGGTGATATTGACAGTGGATTATCAAAAACTTGAAGCGTAACTGGTACACTAACAGATCCACAACTATCTGAAATGATTACCGTAAAAGTGGTCGTAACACTAATGGTCGCAGTTGGATTGGAGATAGTTGGATTATCTAATAAATTCGCTGGTGTCCAACTATAATTTGCACCGCCAAAAGCATCAAATTGATACGATCCTCCGGGACAAATCGGACTAACTGGCTGAACTACTCCCCCCTCAAAACTACCGATAGTAACGGTAATAGTGACAGAATCAGAACTATAACATCCATTAGTGTCATACACCACCAAGGTCACATCATAGATTCCCGGCACAGTATATTGATAAATAGGTTCAAAAGCGGTTGAAGAATTTCCGTCTCCAAAATCCCATGAATATGCATTTCCATTGGTGCTATTGTTCTGAAAATAAACAGACTGTGGAATACAAATTAAAGGAGCCGGTTGTGCTGCAGCAGCTTGAATTGTACTCAACTCAAATTTGAACGTAGCCATATTGCAATTGGAGCTATTATTTGTTGGCGACCAACTTCCAGGAGTACTTGTAAAACCATAATCATTTCCGCCACAGGCTCCACAAACCGCATGATAGATTCTTCCCGTTTTATCAAACCTACTCGTTCCACCATCCACATGATTGTAGCTACTATTTGTCCCCCCCATGAAAGTAGCATATTTCAACGCGCTCGCATCTTGATCAAGGACGGCAATGTAAAAATTATTTCCACTCGTATTCAATTGATAACCATCCGGGGTACATTGAAAACTACTGCTTGTTGAATAAGTTGCTTGTCCATTTTGATTTAACACCCCACCCCACCCGGCTAAATAAATATCGTAACAATCGGAAACCAAGAATGCTGTTGGTGAAATCTCAACATGACCATGAGCGGCACCAATCATCGTTGTCCAAGAAATTGTATTCAAATCGCTTGTATATTTACGTACAAATTGCCCCGAATTTGGCGTGCCATAACATCCAGTTGATATTCCCCAATCCGATTCCGTTTGACCATATACATACACGTAATTATCAATATCTGTATCCACAAAATAGGTCTGATCATATTCTCCCAGCCCCATGAACGAACCAGATACAAATTGACCATTATTTTGGTTTAATCTCAAGACATAACCATCCGACATACCTCCATTAAATGATAAATCATTTCCCGAAGAAATTGGTAACGAGAATGAAGACGTTCCGCCAGCAGCATAAACAAATCCATTAGATGAAACCGTCACAGAATTACCCGTTTCAAGTCCAGATCCACCAAAATAAGTACTCCAAGCTAACGAACTTAATGTTGCGTTTAATCTAAATATAACGGCATCCTGACTACCAGACAATGCCGTTTGACTCGCAGTGACTGTTGGGAAATTTGAGGAAGCAGTTGTACTTGAAATATATACATTTAAATTATTATCTAAAATAATCTCCCCCCGAAATTGATCTCCATAATTATAATGTAGTGAATTGGTATTTAAACCATCTGTATTGGTTCCTCCAATAAAAGTTGAAGATAATAAACTTGTTCCATTCGGACTTAATCGAGCTACGTATATGTCCGCACCATTAAATTCCAAAGAATTCTCCAATTCATTAGGTCCTCCGTTGTGTGAATTATCATATGGAGTTCCAGCCATTGGGAAATTCAACGAGGAAGTAACCCCATAAATGTAGAGTTCCCCATTTGGCGCACATACGATTGAGTGTGGAGTTTCATTTCCATTTCCACCCAAATAAGTTGAATAAATAATTGAAGAGCCAGTAGCATTGTATTTTGTGATTCCTACATCCATTGGAAATGTTCCCGTTCCCGAATTATATGAAACATCAAAAGCCCCAGTGGAAAGTGGATATCCAGTTCCAAATACGATACCTCCTCCAAATAAATTCCCATTGATATCAGGTGTTGCTGTGAACCCCCAGTTATCTGCAGTTGAACCGGTAAACGTTGAAAATGTTAAACTAGGGTCAATGATTAATTGCTTACTTACATCGTAGCCCTCAGGAAAATGAAATCCAACTGTATCTCCAGATAAATGGAACTCACACCTTATATTTTCTTTTTTTCCGGCTTCGTCAATCGTCCATGCAACCGGTTTTGACTCGAGAATTTCACCAAATCGATGAGCAATAACTAAGTCACCATTTTCATTCAATTTCAAAGAATTTGCACCAAATAAAGTGAATCGAATTTGATTGGGATTTCCAGTAGGTTGAACTGTAAAATTGTAACTCAGTCGATTAGAATTAGTAGAATAAAAAAGATCGATTTTCTGATAAAAATCAGCATAAATGACATCCGAATATGAGTAAATTCCTGATTTCCATTTGGAAGAATCATTTCCTAAGATAAAATTACTATAATGGCTACTCGGATTTTGCTCTTTTATAAACGATTGAGTATTCGCTTGTAAAAAGTGTTGTTTTATAACGTGATACGAATTTCCGGTTTTCTCTTCTTCTTGTTCAATCGGGTGTTCTGAATGATTGTGACTCATCACATCCGTTAAATAAAAGGTTAACTGATCCGATTCTACATAGAGTTTCCCTTGATTGAGGGTTACAGAATACTGAATTCGACTATCCCATTGCCCTCGATTGGGAGTCATCCAAACATCTTGACCGCAAATGTCAAGTGTTAAGAGCAATACGAAAAGAAAGTTTAGTTTTTTCAACCTGTATACGCTGTAAATATACAACATTAGCTATACGTATAAAACTCCCATTTTGTTGTATGGTTGCTTTATTTTTGGCAGTTAAAATAAATATTCAATTTTTTTAACCCTGGAGCATGAAAATGCTAAAGTAAAGTTTTCGATTGTAAAAATTCTCTTTTTGTTGCCTCACCACTAAATTTCCCGCTATAAAAGCTGGTAACTGTTGCAGATGACTCATCTTTGATTCCGCGCGAAGAAACACATAAATGTTTGGCATCAATCAATACAGCTACATCTTCAATTCCTAATACACGCTTAATTTCTTCTCCAATCTGAACGGTTAATCGTTCTTGTACCTGTGGTCTTTTTGCAAAATACTGAACGATTCTGTTGAGTTTTGAAAGTCCAATTACTGATCCATTGGAAATATATGCAACGTGAGCTTTCCCCATAATTGGCACGAAGTGATGTTCGCAATTGCTGTAAAAGGTGATGTTTTTCTCAACCAACATTTCATTGTATTGGTATTTGTTCTCAAACAAGGCAATGGATGGTCGGTTAGCAGGATTTAATCCTGAAAAAATTTCTTGGACGTACATTTTAGCCACCCGAAAAGGAGTGCCTTGCAAGCTATCATCTTTCAAATCCAATCCTAACACTTCCATAATTGATTTAAAATGCAAGGCTATTTCTTCAATTTTTTGCTCGTCTGATTTATCAAATGCATTAGGCCGAATTGGAGTTTCGTAAGACGTAAGCACGTGTTCGTCCCCAATTTGGTCGTACAATTCGGGTAAATCTATTTCTGTTTTCATTGAATTCTTTTATATTTAACAATGAAAGGGCTTTTTTGTTTGATTTTCAGCTAGATTCGTTAAACGAAATTATGACATTCCTTGCATCGAGCACAATCGATAATAGATTCCTTGATTTTGAAAAAGTTCTTCATGTGTTCCTCTTTCTACTATTTCTCCTTGCGATAGAACAATAATTTCATCGGCGTTTTTGATTGTGCTCAACCGATGGGCAATGACAAGGGATGTCCGATCGCGCATCAAATTATCCAAAGCTTCTTGAACCAATTTTTCTGATTCTGTATCCAATGCAGAGGTTGCTTCATCTAAAATTAGAATTTCTGGATTTTTGTATAAAGCACGGGCAATACACAAGCGTTGTTTTTGTCCACCGGAAAGTTTATTTCCTCGTTCACCGATGATCGATTGATACCCCATCTCCATTTGAGAGATAAAACCATGTGCATTTGCCGCTTGAGCTGCTTGAGTGGCTCGATTTAGGTCTGGCTTATCATCACCAAAAGCGATATTTTCCAAAACAGAGGTGTTAAATAAAATGGATTCTTGAGAAACAATACCAATCAATTGACGCAAATCATTCGTTTTGAAGGATTGAATAGAAACAGAATCCACGGTAATCTTCCCTGTTTCTGGATCATAAAAACGAGGCAGTAAATCCGCTAAAGTAGATTTACCACTTCCGGATTCACCAACGAGTGCAACCGTTTTTCCTTTTGGAATCGTAAAAGATACATTTTTTAAGACCAATTCTTCACCATAGCGAAAAGAGACATCTTGATACGTGATGGATTCTGTAAAGCTAATTGGCGAATGTGGAATTTCCGGCTCCAATATGCGCATGTCAGATGTTAAAATTTCATTGATTCGATCCATGCTAACACGGGCTTTTTGTAAGACTGCAATTTGATTTGAAACGGATTGAATTGGTCGTAATAATTGAGAAAAGATAATAATGAATGTAATAAAAAGCTCGCCAGTCAAACCTGATCCATTGGATGTTGAATCTAATATCATGGACCCCCCAAACCATACCAAACACATCATTACAGCAGCACCTAAAGTCTCACTGAGAAGTGGCGCGATGTCTCGTTTACGGAAAGTACGCGTTACTAATTGTTGGTGACGGAGATTAATTGATTGAAATAATCGCTGCATAAAATCAACGGCATTAAATGCTTTAATTATTCTTATTCCGCCCAAACTTTCATCCATTGCCGAATATAAAAGACCTAATTGTTCCTGGCCGTGCTTTGCCGTTCTTTTCAAACTTTTGCCAATACGCGAAATAACAAATGCCGTAACGGGCAATAAACACATCGAAACCAAAGTTAAACTGGGACTAATGTAGAGCAAGGATGCTACATGAATAATAATGGAAATAGGCTCACGAAAAATCAACTCCAACATTCCAACAACTCCATTTTCAATTTCACCCACATCGCTGTTCATCCGCGCCATCAAATCTCCTTTGCGTTCTTGAGAATGAAACGAAAGAGGCAAATGCAATGATTTAGAAAACAACTCATCACGAACGTCTCGCACCACAGCCATACGTAACTCAGATTGAAACCACACAGCCAAATATCGAGAAGCGTTTTTCATTAAAAATGCAAGAAAAACAGAAATGCATACAAAAAACAAGGCTTGTTTTGGGTCAGTTGAAACCATTTCATGCATCTTGAAATTATACCAATCAGCAACATAACCTGTAAAATCAGCTAAATGACCAGAAAAAACGGGATGTTGAATTGGCTTTTTAAAATCACTTGACTTAAAAATAAGTTGCAAAAAGGGAATGAATAGAACCAATGACAATAAATTGAAAACCGTATAGAGAAGATTTCCTACAATGGTAATGAATGCCAAAAATTTATACCTGAAGGTATAGTTATATATTGCTTTCCACGAATGCATAGGACAAAGATACACTAAACGAAATTGTAAGGCATAAATTGCTTGCGAATTGTTACCTTTGCACCCTATGTCATCAATACGCCAACATAAAGTTGAAGCTGCCATACGGGCAGAATTAGCTTCTTATCTGCAACGAAACACCAATGAAATCTGCATGGGCAGTATGGTTACAGTAACGATTATTCGTGTTACATCCGATTTATCATTGGCCCGTTGCTACCTCAGTTTTTTTGCCGGACCGGATAAAAAAGTGGTGTTAGATAATATTAATCACAATAAAGGAAAAATTAGAATGGAGATTGCAAAAAGACTTAGTAACATGCGAAAAACTCCAGAATTATTATTCTTTATTGATGATTCTTTGGATTATGCAGAGGAAATAAACGAATTATTGAAAAAATAAATTGGCAACAAACGTTCCTTATTTCATAGCAAAACGCTACTTGTTTTCTTGGAAAAAGAGAAACGCAATCAACCTAATTACTGCGATTTCGGTCATTGGAATTGCAATTACAACCGCCGCTCTCGTTATATTAATTTCGGCATTTAACGGAATTGAACACATGATTGACCGCATGTATTCTGAATTCGATACGGATTTAACTATTCTACCTGTCAACACAAAAACCTTCAATATTGCCCAGCTTAATGTAACAAAACTGAAACAAGTTAAGGAAATTCAATCTACGTCTCAAATGATAGAAGAGTTGGTAATTTTAAAAAATGGAGATCGTTGGGTTAACGCAAAATTAATGGGGGTAGATTCCAATTTTTTGGCAATGGCAAACATGAATAAGCATTTACTGCACAATCGAAAAATTACCGACTACACAAATTTCATTCTTCCAGGAGCAGGGCTATTGGAAAAACTACAAATTCAGTTCGATCAAGATAACAATTATGAGCCGATCGTATTCTTTGCGCCAAAAAGAAAATTAACTATCCGACCTGGTAAAAATCCATTTTACACTGAAAACGCCTCGGTTAGTGCTATTATGAACTTCAACCGTGAAGTAAATATGGAAGTAGTTGTTTGTCACATTGACTTTGCAGCCAATTTACTTCAATATGAAGAAGAAATTTCCTCCATTTTAATTGACTTAAAGGATGATTGTAATTCAGATGAAATTAAGCGAAAAATTCAAGAACTCGTTGGACCAACATTTCAAGTTCGATCGCGTTACGAAAAAAATGAACTCATCTTTAAAACCAGTAAATCCGAAAAAGTGATTGTTATTTGTATTCTAGTATTCGTATTTATTTTGGCCGCATTTAACTTGATTGCCTCACTAACGATGCTTTTTGTGGAAAAGAAAAAGAACATAATGACGCTTGTGGGGATGGGATTAACTCAAAAAAATATTTTTGCCGTTTTCTTCTATGAAGGATTGTTATTATCTCTAATTGGATTAATTTTAGGGCTTTTTCTTGGTTACTCGGTTTCAATGGCTCAAATTTATGGTTCCCTGTTAGTATTACCGGGCACTTCAGAACCCTTTCCTATTAATTTAAAATTGAGTGATGGTCTTTTCATCCTTGCATTGGTTGGCGGATTGAGTGTTGTTTTTTCATTAACTACTGTAGTGTTTTTAGTTAAAAACAATTTTTCACGTGGTATTTTTAAGGCGAAATCTTAAAGGAAAAATTGGAAAAGCAAAGATTGAACAAAAAACTTGTTAAAAACTTCTTCTTTTTTTCTTATAAGTTGATTTCAAATCAAAAATTACTGAAAAAAAACAATTATCTTTGCGCCGAAATTTAGAATACTAATTGATCAAAATAAACCTGAAATGTCTCAAATTAAAGGAAAAGTCTCAAAAGTAATTGGTCCAGTTGTGGACGTAAATTATGAAAGAGGAAGTGCATTGCCAAACATTTACGATGCTCTTGAAGTATACAAGACGGATGGAACTCGTGTTGTTTTAGAAGTGCAATCTCACGTCGGAGAAAATTCTGTTCGTACTATTGCGATGGATTCAACAGATGGATTTACCCGAGGAATGGAAGTTACTTCTACGGGCAGTGCAATTAAAATGCCTATTGGAGAAGAAATAAAAGGTAGACTTTTCAATGTTGTTGGAGAAGCAATTGATGGTATTCAAGCTGTTGATAATTCAAACGGACTACCAATTCACCGTGAAGCTCCAAAATTTGATCAATTATCTACAGCCACCGAAATTCTTTTTACTGGGATTAAGGTAATTGACTTGATTGAACCATATGCGAAAGGCGGTAAAATTGGTCTTTTTGGTGGTGCAGGTGTTGGTAAAACAGTATTGATTCAAGAATTAATTAACAACATTGCGAAAGGTCATGGTGGTCTTTCCGTATTTGCAGGTGTTGGTGAAAGAACCCGTGAAGGAAATGACTTACTCCGTGAAATGTTGGAATCCGGCATTATTAAATACGGAAAAGAATTTATGCATTCCATGGAAGAAGGTGGATGGGATCTTTCAAAAATTGACCTAGAGGAAATGAAAGAATCGAAAGCTACTTTCGTTTTTGGTCAAATGAATGAGCCTCCTGGAGCTCGTGCTCGTGTTGCTTTGTCCGGATTAACTGTGGCTGAATATTTCCGAGATGGATCTGGAGATGGACAAGGAAAAGACATTCTTTTCTTCGTTGATAACATTTTCCGATTTACACAAGCGGGTTCAGAAGTTTCTGCGCTACTTGGACGTATGCCTTCCGCTGTTGGTTATCAACCAACATTGGCCTCTGAAATGGGTGCAATGCAAGAACGAATTACATCGACAAAAAACGGATCAATTACATCTGTTCAAGCGGTTTACGTTCCTGCCGATGACTTAACTGACCCAGCTCCAGCAAATACATTTGCCCACTTGGATGCAACAACAGTACTTTCTAGAAAAATTGCAGAGTTAGGTATTTATCCTGCTGTGGATCCATTAGATTCTACATCACGTATTTTAACTGCAGAAATAGTTGGCGATGAACATTATGATTGTGCTCAACGTGTTAAGATAACACTTCAACGATACAAGGAACTTCAAGACATTATTGCAATTTTAGGAATGGACGAACTTTCTGAAGAAGATAAATTAATAGTTCATCGTGCTCGTCGTGTACAACGATTCTTGTCTCAACCTTTCCACGTAGCTGAACAGTTCACAGGGCTACCAGGTGTTTTGGTTGATATTAAAGAAACCATCAAAGCATTCAACGCTATTCTTGATGGAGAATATGACAAATATCCAGAAGCTGCTTTTAACTTGAAAGGTGGTATTGCAGATGTTGTTGAGGCAGGAGAAAAAATGTTAACTGAAGCATAAATCTATGTTAGTAGTTGACATCTTAACACCTGAATCTAATGTCTTTAATGGCGAAGTAATTTGTGTAACCCTTCCTGGTTTGGATGGCACATTTCAACTATTAACTAGCCACGCACCAATTATTTCAGCATTAAAAGCGGGGAAACTTATCGTAGAGTTACCTGCTAATTTTAATGAGGAAATGTACAAAAGTAAGTTGATTCACCAAACTGCTGACCCTAAGAAAATTGAAATTTCAATTGGTGGGGGTGTTGTAGAGGTGACAAATAATAAAGTTATTATTCTAGCTGAATAATTAGATCCTCAACGATATAAAAAAAGGAAGTGTTCAACTTCCTTTTTTTATGGGTTATATTTTTTGACAAAAAAACTAATCTATTCTTAGAGAAGTAACACAATGTACATTACTATAAAGTAGGCATTTCACGCGTAAATGCTGGTATACCTGTAACATCCATACCTGTAATCAACAAGTGAATGTCATGAGTTCCTTCGTAGGTCACAACTGATTCCAAATTAGCCATGTGACGCATCATAGAGTACTCACTTGTTATTCCCATTCCTCCATGTATTTGGCGCGCCTCACGTGCAATGTTCATCGCTATTTCCACATTGTTTCGTTTTGCCATTGATATTTGAGCACTTGTGGCCCTTCCTTCATTGCGTAATTGTCCCAAACGGAAAGTTAATAATTGTGCTTTTGTAATTTCTGTTATCATTTCGGCCAATTTCTTTTGAATTAACTGAAATGCACCAATTGGAACATTAAATTGGGTTCTTTCTTTTGAATACCGCAAAGCTTGATCATAACAATCCATGGCAGCTCCTAAGGCCCCCCATGCAATTCCAAATCGCGCTGAATCCAAGCAACTCAATGGAGCTCCCAATCCACTTCGACCAGGAAGTATATTTGATTTAGGAACTTTAACATTATCAAAAATCAATTCACCTGTTGACGAAGCTCTGAGTGACAATTTCCCGTGCATCTCTGGAGTTGAAAACCCTTCCATTCCACGTTCAACCAACAAACCAAAAATTCTACCTGATTCATCTTTAGCCCAAACAACTGCTACATCAGCAAATGGGGCGTTAGAAATCCACATTTTTGCACCATTCAAAACAACATGATCTCCAGCATCCTTGAAATTTGTAATCATTCCTCCTGGATTTGAACCATGATCGGGTTCAGTTAATCCAAAGCAACCCATCATTTCTCCTGTAGCTAGTTTCGGTAAAAACTTTTGTTTGTGTTCTTCGGAACCATATTTCCAAATTGGATACATTACAAGAGAAGACTGCACAGATGCGGTAGAACGCAAACCGGAATCACAGCGCTCTAATTCTTGCATTATTAATCCATAAGAAATATGATCTAGCCCAGCTCCTCCATATTCTTCAGGAATGTACGGGCCAAAAGCGCCTATTTCACCTAACCCAGCAAACAAATGAGTTGGAAAAGTCGCGTTTTCATAATGTTCATCAATAATCGGAGAAACTTCACGTTTCACCCAAGCACGAGCAGCATCGCGAACTAATTTATGTTCTTCAGACAATAAATCGTCAAGCATATAATAATCTGGGTGTACGTATTGATCAGTTTTCATAAGGTTATTTAAAATAAGGACAAAAATAAGTATATTTTGTTCTAACCAAGCCAAGAATTTAAAAGTTTTAGTCGTATAATCCTAAAACCGAAGTAAGATGTAAGTTTGTACAGATAAATTCTTTAGAATCCCAATAACCTTGTTACTTTTGTATATGATTTCATTGATACAAACTGGTGAGCTAATCCTTCGGAAAATCCCCTTCGAGTTACCCGAACTGATCGGATTATTCGTAAGCATAGGACTCATTGGTTTGGCGAAAATTAGTCACCCTAAAACACTTGAAACTGCATTTGGCACTTTGTTCTCATTGAAATCTGAAATTTCATTTAATGACACCGTGAAAATGCATCCTTTCGGTTCTTTTGTGCTAATAATCAATTTTTTGGTGAGTGTCTCCCTACTACTATTTTTATCCACTCAATCATTCATTAAAAACGGTACTGAACATTATCTTTTTTCACTTGGAATATCCGCTCTGTTACTTTTCATTTATCTAACGGGAATATACATCGTTGGTTTTATTAGTGGGGAGATGAATCGCATAATTACCAATCAAATTTTTACACTAAATTTTATACATATTTCCGGAATAGCAGGGTGTCTTTTAGCTATTCCTTGGTTAATAAATCCTCACCTCAACTTTTTATTTACAGTGACAACAGGAATTATTTTGGTTGGACTTTATCTGTTACGCCTTTTTAAAATTTTATCGGTTGCTTTGAGAGAACATATACCTTTATATTATTTATTTTTGTATCTTTGCACACTAGAAATACTTCCAGCTTTTGTAAGCGTTTCAGTTTTTTGGAAGAATGTTGTTATTTAGATAACGGTTAATATTTAGAGAATTGGCTATCAAATCAATTTTAGTATCTCAGCCCAAGCCCGAAGGAGAAAAGTCACCCTATTATGACTTAGCGGAAAAATATAAAATCAAAATAGATTTTAGACCATTTATAAAAGTGGAAGGGGTTGATTCAAAAGAATTCAGGTCACAACGCATCAATTTTACTGATTTTTCAGGAATCATTCTAACTTCAAAGGTAGCAGTCGATCATTTTTTTAGAATTGCCGAAGAAATTCGGTTCGAAGTTTCAGATGACTTAAAATACTTTTGTATATCCGAAGCAGTTGCCTTGTATCTTCAAAAATACGTTACGTATAGAAAACGAAAGATATTTTTTGGAAAACAAACGATCGAGCAATTGGCAGATGTAATGAAAAAACACAAGAACGAAAAATTCTTACTGCCTTGTACAGATATTTTAAGAGATAATATTCCAATCACTTTAGAAGAACAAAAAATTGAGTTCTCCAAAGTGATTTTATACAAAACTGTGGCTGCCGATTTATCGGACTTAGAAGATGTCAAGTACGATTTATTGGTTTTCTTTAGTCCTGGCGGAATTGAATCCTTATTCAAAAACTTCCCTGACTTTATTCAGGATAAAACGTGTATAGCAGCTTTTGGTACAACTACCGCACAAGCAGTATTAAAAAACAACCTTCGATTAGATTTACATGCCCCACAACCCAATGCTCCATCAATGATTGGGGCTATTGAATTGTTCGTAAAAGAAAAACTAAAAAAGGGATGATTTTTCAAATCAAAAAAAGGATGTAACTTTTTTTAAACTCAGCTCATTACTTTTGCACCACATCAATGAACAAGCTATCGCAAATCAGTAAAACCTATTCTTATATTATATGAAACAACTTATTCAAGACTTCCCTAAACACATTGAGGAAGCTTTCTCAATCGCTGAAAAATCAACATTTAAATCACCAACTGCTGAAATTCACAATATTATTATATGTGGAATGGGAGGGTCTGGAATTGGTGCGAAAATAGTTTCGAATTGGGTACAAAACGAAATTAAACTTCCAATAACCTTAGTTACTGATTATACTTTACCAAGTTTTGCATCTGTAAATTCCCTCATAATCGGTTCTTCCTATTCAGGTAACACAGAAGAAACCATGATGGCATTAGCCGAGGGAAAAGCATTGGGAGCACATATTATGTGCGTTTGTAGTGGTGGTAAAATGGAACTGTTTTGCCAAGAAAACAAGTATGATTGCGTTATCGTTCCGGGGGGTAATCCTCCACGCAGTACCTTAGCGTTTTCTTTAGTACAATTATTGAACATGCTTCACTCACTTGGATTTATCGGCTCCTCGACCATGAATCAAATGAAAGCGGCACAAAACTTATTAACAGAGAATCTTTCTGAAATACAATCTGTTGCACAAGAAGTTTCAGCACATTTGTTTGGCAAAATCGGCATATTATATGGTGAAACAAAATATGAAGGAGTAATTGTTCGTGCAAGACAACAATTCAATGAGAACTCCAAGTATTTATGCTGGCACCACACTATTCCTGAAATGAATCACAATGAACTTGTTGGTTGGGGAGGGGGTGATGCACGATTTGCACCAATATTTTTTGAAACGAGCGATGTTCATCCACGCAATAAAAAGCGCTTTGAAATAACAAAAAACGCAACGGAAAAAAAATGTGGTAAAATTCTTTCTATTTCTACCAAAGGAGCTTCTATGGTAGAAGAATCACTTTACTTAATACATATTGTTGACTGGGCGTCTTTTTACTTGTGTGAAGCGAATAACCAAGATATTATTGACATAGAAATTATTGATTATTTGAAAGGCGAACTTTCCAAATTCTAATGAATGACACCCAGAGTTACCTGCCATTTTTTAGGGAAAATTGATTACAAAACGGCGTGGGAATTCCAGGAAAAATTATTCCAAGAAGGCGTTCAACAAAAGATTGCTATCCGAAATGGTGAAAGCACAGCACTTCCTAAAAACCATTTGATATTTTGCGAACATCCTCATGTTTTCACACTCGGTAAAAGTGGTGATCGGCAGCATTTATTAATCGATCAATCGGGTTTGGATGAAAAAGAAGCGCAATTTTATCAAATAAATCGAGGAGGTGACATCACATATCACGGTCCTGGCCAATTAGTCGTTTATCCCATTTTTGATCTAGAGCAATTTTTCACGGATATCCATAAATACATGCGTTATTTAGAGGAGGCTGTTATCAGAACAATTGCTAATTATGGAATTCAAGGAGAGCGTTGCGACGGATTAACGGGCGTCTGGATTGATGCAACAACACCTAAAGCAAGAAAAATTTGCGCCATGGGAGTTAAAAGTTCTCGGTGGATGACGATGCATGGTATCGGATTTAATATCTGTACAGATTTAAGCTACTTCAACCATATTGTTCCCTGTGGAATTCAAGACAAAGCTGTGACTTCACTAAAGAATGAACTCAACCTTCAAGTAACTGTTGACGAGATTACGCCTATATTATTGAAAGAATTAACCGATTTGTTTAATTTTGAAGTAATAGCGAAACTATGAAAAAACGAGCATTTAAGTTAGCACGAATCTTAGGTTTAACTTTCCTTTTTATCCTTTTAATCGGAAATCTCTTCATTTTGCTAACCGGGAGATATTATTTATACAGCGCAATTTCAAAAACGTATTTACGCGGCGAATCAGGCCCTGGCATTTACGATCTTGATTTGTTTGCAAAAACAACCATTAAGGTGAATGCTGATCATTTTAATTGGAGTAATCACCCTAGAAAGAACTCATATAATTGGAAGATTGGCGAACTTGACTATCATAAAAATTGGGGGACAACAGCATTTTTAGTTATTCACAAAGATTCTATTCTCCTGGAGAAATATTGGGGCGAACATAATGAAAAAACCGTGTCCAATTCTTTTTCCGCAGCGAAAACAATTATTGCTTTATTAATCGGAATTGCAATTGACGAAGGATACATAAAAAACATGGACGAGCCTGTTGGCAATTACATTCCTGAATTTAAAAATTTAGGCCGGCAAAAAGTCACTATTCGCCACCTGCTACAAATGGCTTCTGGTTTAGATTGGGAAGAAAGCGGAAGTAACCCGATTTCAGAAGCTGCCGAAGGCTATTTTACATCAGATCTACACGCTTTAGTTACTCGTCAACTAGTTGTAAATGAACCAGGTAAACGTTTTAAATACCAAAGTGGGAATTCACAATTATTAGGGATTATTATTGCAAATGCCACAAAAATGTCACTATCCAACTATATGGAAACTCGCTTGTGGAAACCAATTGGTGCCAGTTCCTCTGCTTATTGGAGCACAGACCAGGAAAATGGAATCGAAAAATCTTTTTGCTGTTTTTATGCTACTGCTCGCGACTATGCGTTACTTGGTCGATTGATGTTAAATAAAGGAAAATGGGGCAACAAACAGCTTATTTCAACCAATTTCATGAAAGAATTGATTACCACACCAATGCTACAAATGGATGAAGGAACCCCTAATCAACGTTACGGATTGCATACTTGGGTCTATTTAAATCAGGGTAATCCTGTTTACTATTTCCGAGGATATAGAGGCCAATACATCCTTACGGTTCCAAAAGATGAGTTGATTATTGTGCGACTAGGAATGAAACGAGAAAAGGATTTTAAACTTCCTGAAATCAAACTATCGGATGCTAAATTTCCAAACCAACAACAGGAAAAAATCGGACATTCGCCGGATGTTTTTAACTATATTATAAACGGATATTCCATTTTTAACGCATTAAAATGAGAGAAGAATTAATGGGACCTAAAGTAGAAAAGGTTGGAGTGGCTGTTGTGCAACAAATAAATACAGACAACCAACTAGAATATAATGTGTATTTGCTAAACCTTCGGGATGACATCATGGAAGGAATCATTATAAACAGCACTGGATATGGTGAAAATGTTAATACCGGTGAAAAAATTAAAACATCGACATTACGCCATTGCATTGAAGTACTTCTTCCGAACGAGGCTGCAAGAATAGAACCTATTATGGATGATGTTTTTGGAATTTCTAATGAATATTGGGTGAGTTTTTGGATTGATGATGTTTTATATGACAAAAAATTTATTTTCCCGCCCGAAACGATTTGCGAAAAGAACTTGAAAGAAATAAAAATATTGGGTGCAAAAGGGATTCTAATTCAATGATAATGGGTAAAAATACCAAAAATTTAATCCTTTTTCTTGTACTCAACTTTGCCGCGCTGGGAATTGGTAGTTTTTTAATGGGAAGCAGTCCGGTAGAAAATTCGTGGTATCAATCGCTGAATTTAGCGCCATGGACCCCTCCTGGTTGGGTTTTTGGTGCTGCTTGGACAACAATTATGACTCTTTTTTCTATCTACATGATGCTTGTATTTAGAGAATATCCCACTAAACAAAATAGAATTATTTATGCCATACATTTACTACTAAATATCGGGTGGAATCCCCTATTTTTTCAGTATCATCTTGTATTCCCAGGATTGATCGTTTTAACAGCCTTGTTCTCTGTATTGTTAATGACACACCATAAAAATTTCAAATGGAGCGATTGGAACATCCTATTAATCGCACCTTATTTAATATGGTTGTGCATTGCATTTTCCTTAAATCTATACACCTTATTGTACAACTAATCGATCTTTCCAACGCGGGGTTTTAGTCAAGGAATAAATAAGTAAGAATAGGTTAATAACCGGCAAAATAAAAACATACACGGGTACTATGAACCACATTTTCACGCGCTGATTGGATGAATAATGAGGCCATAAACAAATTGAATCTATTGTTAATTTTACAATTAGAAAAACCATTAGCTCTATCAAACTGAAATGTTGAATTGCGAAGGTCAATGCAATACAAAATCCAATAGATAAGAGGAATTGTATAATTAGCAATCGATTTGTTAATGCATCTGCCACATGTCTTGATTTACCAATCCAACGCGTTCTTTGTGCAATATATTCTTGAATGGATTGCGCCCCCGTTGTTTGAACTGCCACATGTTGATCCAATTGAATTTGTATCGATTTTCCCGCTAATTGAAACAATTGAAGTAAATAAACATCATCTCCGCTCGATTTTTCGAAATAATTTGAATTTTCTGTTTCTACCAGAAAAGAATCTCGACGAAACAATAAATTTGCACCACTGCACATTATCGGTCTTATCCAACCTGACGATGATTCATTCACACTATTAGCTAACTCAACATCTTGATGAAAAAATTCTGAAGTGAAATTACTTGTTTTTAACCGCACTGGAAGGATCTGTAAATCTACTTGCTGAAGTTTTGAAATGTGATCAAAATAAACAGAATCAAACCAAACATCAGCGTCCAAGGTTAATACAAATTCGGTTTGAGCGTGTTGAACACCAAATGAAATCGCTTGTTTTTTCCCTTGCTTAGAATCATCCAAATTCAGTATTTCAAAACATTCAGTTTTAAATTTTTCGAAAATTCGTTTTTCAGTCTCATCTGTGGAGTGATCATTGACAAATATATATTTTACCGGTTGCAAATTGGAATTCTCAATGGATTGTAGCAGTGGGAGAATTCGTTTTATTTCATTTCGAAATGGAATTACAACTGTGAGTTGTGATAAACTAATAATCGGTCCTTGAACACTTTTATTTCGTTTTAATTTCATATGACCCAAAAATATCCATCCAACCATAAAACCTGCTTGGGATAGGATAAAAATTGAGATAAAAAAGAGATAAAAAGTCATTTTTTATTCATTGTTAGAATCCATGCAAGAATCGTTGGAATTAATCCATTAAATAACCAAATTGAAAAAGTAGCTAGTAGAACTGGTGCTGTAGCATAATTACCCATTTGAAAAATAGCCACTGTTACCGTTTCTCTCACAAATAATTTACCTAAAAATAAGGATGGAGTTACCGTTACAGAAAGATAACTTAACCAAATCCAATACATAAGATCAGATGATAGGGGAATCCCAAACACATATAAAAAAAGTGCGAATTGCACTGTGAAAACAATCATCCGAATGATACTTAGTAGACCAATTTGAAGTAAATAATAAACAATTTTTCTCGGTTTTATGTCACCCAAAAACAACTCGGGAAATCTTTTCCGCACAGCACCTCGCACCCCAGGTATCATCCATATAACTAGAACAACTCCAAAAATCCCACACAAAAAACTGAGTGTCACCAGCGATCCCTTTCCCAAAACAAGAATAGCAACCATCCCAAACAATACAGTAACTAAAAACTGAACTGCATTGGTGACTTGCGTCCAACCAGCTAATGACAATCGAACGGCTGAATCAAAAAATAAAATTCGTCCAATAAAATTAGTAGGGATTCCTGGAATAATGAACTCTGAAACCATACCTGCGGCAAAGGATTGGATTGAATGCGTTTTTGGTAAATTTAAAAAAGTCAATTGCTCGCGCCACTTCTGAAATTCTAAATACCAATTCAACGGAACTAACACTAAAATTGGGATCAACCATAACCAATGAGCTACTTGAACATATTGATAGGGGATTTTCAGTACTTGGTAGATAACCAGAATACCAAATAGCACAAACAAAAAAGAATGTACTAGTATTTTCAGCCGAGAAGAAATGATTACGTCCAATTCTTTTTTTTAACAAAAATACACTTTCAAGGCACATAAAAATCGATCACATCCGCTAATTTTCATATACTGATTAAAGATTAATTTGTATTAACTAACTGTGAATCAACTTCAAAAAAAATTCCGATATTTGATGAAAATTAATTTATCATGTTTTTGAGATCTTTATTACTTTTTATTTTACTACAATTTTCAAACGTAAAAGCTCAAACACTTGTTTTTGCTGAGTTAACAGGTTCTCCAACAATAAATACTACGGGATGGAATTTAGCGGGCGCTGCCTATACTGGGGATACTGGTGGTGACGCAAATGCAGACAATGATGAATTAATTCTAACGGATAATATAAATACCTCTAGTGGAGCCATTTTTTTTAATCAGCCATTAGATTTGGCAACATGCTATGAATGGAATGTACAATTTGATTTTCGAATGGCTGATGGTAGTAACGCAGATGGTATTGCTTTTTGCTTCTTGGACGTTCCTCCAACTGGCTACGTTAGCGGAGGGGGTGTTGGTATCCCATCAACGGCTAATGGAGTGAAGGTTGTATTCGATTCTTATGACAACGGCTGTGGCATGAATCCAGAAATTCAAATTATGAATGGATTAGGTTATAATGAATGCGACCCAAATGTTATACGAATCACAAATACAAGCGGCGGAAATTTGGACTTTATTACAGATGCCAACTACAAAACCGCTGTCATTAATTATAGTTTTGGTAGCTTAACAGTTACCGTAAATGGTCAACAATATTTAACCGGAAATTATAATTTGAATTTTATCGGTTACCTTGGTTTCACCGCGAGTACTGGTGGTTCAACTGACAGGCATTCTATTCGAAATGTGACCGTTTCAGCCGATGTGGCGACCTCTGATGCAGGAATTGATGTATCAACGTGTACAGGAGATGCTGTGCAAATTGGTGCGCTCAACAATCCAAACTATTTATATGACTGGGGATCAACGGGCGGACTTAGTTCACCTACTATTTCAAATCCATCAGTTACATTAACGAACAACGGAACTACGGCCATTACGGAAACTTACACCGTTACTACAACCCTAGCCTCGAATCCGAATTCGTGTCCAACTCAAGATAGTGTGGTGGTTACAATACTTCCAAACACCTCTAGTACGATTAACGCAACCGTCTGCAATGGATCTAGTTACACCGTTGGTGGTCAGTCATTTTCAACCGCAGGTATACATCAGGCGGTAGTTAGTGGCATCAACGGCTGTGATTCTACAATTACGCTCAATCTTTCTCTCACACCAACAATTCAAACTAATTTAAGCAATACTATTTGTCAAGGATCCACGCTGACCTTTGGAAATCAAACTTTGTCCAGTGCCGGAAATTATGTTCAAAACTTGCTAACATCCACAGGTTGTGATTCAATCGTAAATCTAACTCTTTCCGTTAATCCGATATTAAGCTCCACTCAAAATCAATCTATTTGTGATGGAGAAACTTTTGCATTTGGGAATCAAACATTATCAAGTGCTGGAAATTATACGCAAACCCTGCAAACATCGGCCGGCTGTGATTCGATTGTCAATCTAACACTTTCTGTTAACCCGATTCTTAGTTCTTCTGAAATTCAAACCATATGTGATGGAGAAACCTATACGTTTTATGGTCAAGTACTTACAACTGCCGGTTCGTACAATCAAACAATACAATCAACAACGGGTTGTGATTCTATTGTAACTCTTGACTTAGTTGTAAATCCAATTCCGAGTCCACCAAATATTGTTTCTAACAGTCCTTTGGAATGTCCTGGAGACGCGCTTATTATGGTTGCAGAACCAATAGTAGGAGCAACTTACACTTGGAATGGTCCAGGAAATTTCTCGTCAAATGACAATGAATTATCACTTATAATTGATAATCAAAATACAGGGGTCTATA
Source organism: Lishizhenia tianjinensis (assembly GCA_945863425.1). Lineage (GTDB taxonomy): Bacteria > Bacteroidota > Bacteroidia > Flavobacteriales_D > Crocinitomicaceae > UBA952. The sequence goes on along the minus strand of CAMBBW010000018.1, from coordinate 1,512 downwards.
CGGTTTATATCTATTTAAACGGGTGCCAATCTCCCAATGCAATCGAAGTAATCAGTATTGCCAACACTGGGGTTTCCGATAATTTTGACGTTCCTAATGTTATAACGCCAAATAACGATGGATTAAATGAAGAAATTGAATTTAACACCTTGTTTTCAAGCTGTATTCCTTTTCATTTTCAACTCGTTAACAGGTGGGGAAATCTTGTTTTTGAGCAAGAAAACGGAGGAGATGCATTCAAAGGAACCACTAACGATGGCAGTAAACTAGATGCCGGAATTTACTTTTATAAATTGGTGTTTGATCAATACGAAAAATCAGGATTTATTCATATCATTCGATAATACCTTTGTAACCATAAACTATTTGTACCTTTGACAGGTATAAGTTTATTCATCCATTGAATTTTAAATTGCTCCTTGGAACGTAGAACTGGTCTTGATATTATGCGCATGGCTGCAATTCTAATTGTTGTCTTAGGTCATACCTCCATACTTCTTGAAGGGACATCACTTAAAGATTTTCCTTATTTTAAACCAATAGACGGTGTTGATTTATTTTTTGTATTAAGTGGTTTTTTGATTGGAGGAATCATGCTCCGTGACTTCAATAAGCATTCAAACATTTTAGATCTCCTTACCTTTTGGAAACGACGATGGTTCAGAACTTTGCCGCTGTATTTTCTTATTCTTGGACTTAATTATTTGGTTCTTAAAAATGGATGGATAAAAGGGGATATACAACAAGCAAACTGGACATTTTTATTTTTCTTGCAAAATTTATCTCAGCCGTTCTTTGATTTTTTTTGGGAGTCTTGGAGCCTAAGTGTAGAGGAGTGGTTTTACCTAAGTTCACCAATTATTTTCTTTATTCTGCTAAAATTAATTTCAAAGAAAACTGCTTTTTTTGTTACTATTTGCCTGATGATTTCATCCACATTCTTATTTCGTTTACTGAATACGACCGCGCAAATAGATCCCTTTTTCTTTGATATTACATTTAAAAAAGTAGTGTTGATGAGATTGGATAGCATTGCATTTGGACTACTTTTCGCGTGGTTGCATGTTTACCATTCTTCTGTTTTAATGAAGTTTAAGTATCATTTTTTGTTTATTTGTATATTAATTTTAAGTTACCAGCGAACTATTGACCTTGATGTGACGTCTAAATTTGCACAAGTCGTTTATTTAACGTTATCCCCTATGGCATTGAGCTTATCTATACCTTTTTTTTACTCAATTCAACTGAACAAAAATATGTTCACGAAAGTTGTAACTTTGATAAGTAAAATTTCCTATTCGATGTATCTGATCAACTTAGCACTAGTAATTGAAATAATCCACATTAATTTTAATGCAACCAACGGAATTATACAGTATTTAAGCGCATGGTTTTTCATCATTTCAGCATCTTACCTTCTTTATACATTTTTTGAAAAGCCGCTCATGAACCTACGGGACAAACCCTTAAAATCTTTTTTTAGAAAAATTGACGATTAAACTTATGAAAATA
>CAMBBW010000017.1 GCA_945863425.1 Lishizhenia tianjinensis | reverse complement strand
ATTTTACACCCAGTTGTTGTTTAGCAAATTTGGCTAAATCAATCCTGGTTTTTGATACCCCTTTGAAAGAAGTGTAATCTTCCACATTTGAATATGAACCTTCCACATAGTTATCAAGCTCAATTCCTGCAAAGAATGAATCAATCAACTTGGAATACCCCGCAACATTTTTCTTTAATTTGGATTCATTTAATTCAGTTAACCAATTCGATAAATCTTGTTTTAATCCGTATAATTCATAGATATGGCTTTCTAAAAATTGCTTTCCTGCCACCGTTTTTTTCATTTCATTCAATAATTCAATTGCCTGCCCTGGTTTATCCAAATTTCTTTTTAGCCAAAAATTAATTGCACTTTTCTGTAGTGTTGATATGGCGTAGTAATAGGTTGGTGCCAAAAGTAATTTTGTTTCCTCCTTTACCCTAAGTTTCTTTGATTTACGATAAACAATATCATAATGACCTTGAAAATATAATTGTTCTAATTTATCTCCAATTGGATGTTGAGCAAAGGTTGAGTTAACTAAAAAACAAAAAACAAACAAAAACGCACACTGTTTCATTCTATAAATCATTGTATTCACTTTAAAGTTAATCATTCAATTCAGAAAAGAAAAAAATCACTAGTTGTATTTTTTGTAGAATTGAGCAATTGTTTGTTTTTCGTTAATAAAATTAGATACTAAGGTTCGGAATTCATGTAAAAGAACAGTAATTTTATGATCAAATTAAATCATGGGAAAAGTAATTGCAATTGCCAATCAAAAAGGTGGAGTAGGAAAAACAACTACTACAATAAATTTAGCGGGTTGTTTAGGTGTTCTAGAATATAAAACACTAATAATCGATGCTGATCCACAAGCAAATGCAACCTCTGGTCTTGGTTTCGACCCAAATACTACTCAAAATATTTATGATTGTTTGGTGAATGATCAAGATCCAAAAGAGTTAATCATCGAAACGGCCAGCCCCAATTTATACATTCTACCCTCAAACATTGATTTGGTGGGAGCTGAATTGGAAATGATAAACCTGCCTAATCGTGAAAAAATGCTTCGATTGGCAATTGAAAAAATAAAAGATGATTTTGATTTTATATTAATCGATTGTTCCCCTTCATTGGGTTTAATTACTGTAAATGCTATAACTGCTGCTGATTCTGTAATGATTCCTGTGCAATGCGAATTTTTTGCGCTAGAGGGATTGAGTAAGCTGTTGAATACCATTAAAATCATTCAAGGACGATTGAATCAAGACTTAGAAATTGAAGGAATATTGTTGACAATGTATGACACAAGATTGCGTTTAGCAAACCAAGTTGTGGATGAAGTCAAGACTCACTTTCAAGAATTGGTTTTTGACACAATAATTCATCGTAATACTACGTTAAGTGAAGCGTCAAGTTATGGGACTACAATTATAATGCACGATGCAGCAAGTAAAGGAACCACCAATTACCTTAATTTTGCGCGCGAAATTCTTCAAAAAAATAACTTAACCCGAATTGGTAACGACGATAAAAAAATAGAATTTGACCATGAGCTCTAATGCTAAAAAACGTCCGGCACTTGGAAAGGGACTTAGTGCCCTGCTTGAAAACTCCAACACTGATATTACTACAAAAGCTAGTCATTCGGGATTAGTTGGTTCCATTTCCATGCTTTCTGTTTCTGAAATTGAAGCAAATCCTTTCAATCCCAGAACGAATTTTGAGAAAGAATCACTGATGGAATTGGCTGAATCAATCAAAACGCATGGCATTATTCAACCATTGACGGTAAGAAAAATGGGACGCGATAAATACCAATTAATTTCTGGCGAACGTAGATTTAGAGCTTGCCAACTAGCTGGTGTAACTGAAGTTCCAGCGTATGTGCGTGTGGCAAATGATCAGGCTATGTTAGAAATGGCATTGGTTGAAAATATTCAACGTGAAAATTTAAATGCGATTGAAATTGCACTTTCATATGATCGATTGATTCAAGAATGTAACCTCACTCAAGAACAACTTAGTCAGAAACTATCGAAATCTCGTTCTGGAATAGCTAATTTTCTTCGTTTATTAAAACTTCCTGTCACTGTTCAAGCGGGAGTTCGGGATGGTAAAATCTCAATGGGTCACGCGCGAGCCCTTTTGAGCATAGAAAATGAAGCTGAGATGTTGGAGAAATATCAACAAATTTTAACGGATAATCTCTCTGTTCGAGAAATTGAATCACTCACCAAAACCATATCTAAATCTCCCGTTTTTCAACCGGTAGAAAAAATAGGCCTTACTAAAAACCAAGTAGTATTTAAAGATTTTTTATCCGATCGCTTATCTACAAAAGTGGAAATTGTAAAATCAAAAACTGGATCCGGGAAAATATCACTTAATTTTAGCTCTGAAGCTGAGTTAAATCGTATAATTCAAACATTGAAACGCTGATGCGTCAATTTTTTGGTGTGTGTTTTTTCCTAATGTTGGACTTTTTGGGTTCCAGTCAAAATTTAATACAAACTAAAAAAGAGGAAGATACAATCTACAAACATTCCGTAAAAAAAGCAGTTATTTTATCCACTTGTATTCCAGGTGCTGGTCAAATATACAATCATATCGCCATGCCAAAAGGGAGAAAAAAAGCATTTTGGAAAGTGCCTCTGATTTATGCCAGCTTAGGAACGGCCTCGTATTTTATCATCCAAAATCAAATTACTCAATCGAGTATTAAAAATGAATACACCAATCGAATTGACGGGAACGTTGTTTTAAATCCTTTTTGGGAAGCGTATGATAATCAGGCATTAATAACACTACATCGCCAATATTTGGATTTTCGTGATTTATCCATGCTCGCTTTTTTTGCCCTTTATGGGTTTCAAATTGCAGATGCCGGAGTGGAAGCGCATTTTGTCAAATTTGATGTTTCAAATGACATTAGTTTGCTAATAAAACCAAAAATGCTTCATTTCAATCGTGTTGGAGTGTCTTTACAATTCAATTTTCATTAATTTAGTAATCAAATAAGTATGAAAATCGCTCTAATTGGATACGGAAAAATGGGGAAGGCAATTGAGCAAATTGCTCAAGAACGAGGACATTCAATTGATGCCATTGTAAATAGCTCAAATAGCATTGATCTTAATGATTTATCAAATTGTGATGTTGCCATTGAATTTTCCACTCCAGAATTAGCAACAAAACACATTGTTCATTGCTTTAATCATCAAATCCCCATCGTTGTTGGAACAACAGGATGGCATCATGAATTGGAATCAATCAAAACAATTTGTGGAGAGGTAGATGGGAGTTTGATTTATGCCCCTAATTTTAGTTTGGGAGTGAATATCTTTTTTGAATTGAACAAAAGGCTCGCTGAGTTAATGTCAGGAAATATAGATTATAAAGCGGAAGTTGTTGAGGTGCATCATCTTCAAAAATTAGATTCTCCCAGTGGTACTGCTATTGAATTAGCAAACGAAATAATTTCCTATAACAAAACGTATACTGATTGGAAATCTTCAAATGGAATGAAACCGGAAGTTTCCTCATCCATATTACCAATTACAGCAATTCGGGAACCTGAAGTACCCGGAACCCATACCGTGATGTATCAATCAGTAATTGATTCGATTCTCATGACTCATCAAGCACATAACCGCAAAGGTTTTGCTTTAGGAGCCGTTGTTGCCGCAGAATGGATTTTTGGAAAAAAAGGGGTTTTTACCATGTCAAACGTATTAAATTCATAACATATTATGGCCTTTATTTATTTTTACAGTCTTATACTCATCCATCCTTATTTAGCTTGTTGGTGGATGTCATTTCCAGCAGCAGGAAGAAAATCATGGGAAGCTTTAGTTCCAGGATACAACTATTATGTCGCTTTTGAAATTACATGCAAAAGACCGTGGTGGGCTTTTTTAATGTTAGTGCCTGGAGTTCATTTAATCATGTTAGCAACAATAAATATCTCCTATTTTAGGAAATTTGGTTATTTCTCACTTTCTGATACACTTCAAGGAATTATTTTCCCATATTATTTAATGTATCAGATTGGTTCAAATGGTGATCCATGTGTTCCAGAAACAAATTGGGCAAGAGAAAAGGATCGGGCGGACAGAGCATGGAGCGACCACTTAATTTTGTTTTTAAGTCTACCAGTTATTGGTCATTTGCTAACCTATTTAGTTGGACTTTTCAAAAAAGAAAAAAGCGGTGATAAAACGTTGGTTAAGGAATGGGGAGATTCTATTTGGTTTGCATTAATAGCCGCAGGAATAATTAGGACATATGTTTTTGAACCATTTCAAATACCAACTGGTTCCATGGAAAAAACATTACTTGTGGGTGACTTTTTATTTGTTAATAAAATAGCCTATGGTTCAAAAGTTCCGGTTACCCCTCTCTCCTACCCTTTAGTTCATAATACGGTTCCTTATTTTAATATTCGTTCTTATACTACCTTGGAAAAAGGGTCTTATTTCAGATTACCAGGCTATGTTGAAGTACAACGAAACGATGTCGTGGTTTTTAATTATCCCTCAGGAGACACTGCAGTTTATGACCCGCGAATGCCTGATGGATTAATGGGGCATGACTATCATGGGATTGTGAATGATGAAGCAAAATATTATTGGCAAGAAGAAAATGCAGCTATCATTTCCGAAATTGCTCAAAAATATAAGTTTCAGTATGAATTTGAAGCAAGGGATAAATTTATTGATTCATTTGGACTAGATTTCATTAAAAACAGTTCTAGCTGGAAAGAAAAGGCACGAAATGGTATGAAAGAAGGGATCACCTATTGTAGAGGCGGAATTCCAGGTTCTGATTTAAATTACATTGAGCATTTTGGATTGGTTGATAGACCAGTTGATAAACGAGAAAATTACATCAAACGATGTGTAGCCGTGAAAAAAGATTGGATAGAAATAAAAAAATCTGTGCTATATATTAATGGTAAAAAATCCTTTGTTGCTGAAAATCAATGTTTAATGTACTTTGTGGATAAAGCGACTGCAAACTTCCCATCAGCTGAAGTAATGTTTCAAAAATATGGATTAGAGTCCGAACGAGGAGATTATAAGTCACCACAAATGATGGATTTTTCGGATAAAATGGAGTATTCTATTCAATTCAATATTGATCCAAATAAAGAATTCTATTCGTTTAACATTACCAATACGGAGAAAACACGAATTTTAAAAGATTTCCCTAAAGCAAATTTCACGCTAGCAATAGCGACTAAATCAACAAGCAAAAATAAATTAGCCTTGGATAATTTACGGACCTTCCCTAATGATTTTTCAATTGATAATACAATAACTGATTTTCACCGCATTCAAATACCTTACCGTGGAAAAGTGGTTGATTTTAGAAAGGAAAATATAGCTTGGTATCGCCGAATAATAACGGCCTATGAAGGTCATACCTTAGCAGAAAAGAAAGATGGTATTTATATCGATGGTAAAAAAACAAATACTTATACCATTGAAATGGATTATTACTGGTTAATGGGAGATAATCGATATAATTCAGCTGACTCAAGAATCTGGGGATTTGTTCCAGAAGATCATGTTGTTGGTCGTGCATCGTTAGTATGGTTTTCAAAGAGTCCTTATTTAGGAGTTCGCTGGGCACGAATTATGAAGTTGATTCACTAATGGATTTTTTTCCAACAAGTTATTTTCCTTCAACTTCCTATTTACAATTGCTTGCTGCTTCTAAATCTGCTTGTATTATTGGAGGAGAGTCCTATCTCAAACAATCGTATAGAAATCGGTGTGAAATCTTAGGAGGTAATGGCGTACAAATCTTATCCATTCCTGTTGCAAAATCGGCAGGATCTAAATCATTAACCAATCAAATTCACCCAGTTTATTCAGAAAACTGGCAGCAAGATCATTGGAAATCAATTGAAAGCGCTTATAAAAACGCACCCTATTTTGAATTTTATGATCAGGAAATAAAATCACTTATTTTCACAAAATACGATACTTTGTTGGAATTAAACCAGTCAATCATTCGATTTTTTGAGCATTGTTGGCAGCTTCCGCCAAGTCAACTAACTATTGGTTTTTCGGATTCGTTCGCCCCTTTTGAATTTTTAGGCCGAAAATTGAATTATAAATCATACATTCAAGTATTTTCAGATCGATTTCCTTTTCAAAGTAATTTAAGTGGGTTGGATTTACTATTTTGTGAAGGCCCAATGGCTAGAAATTGGATACTATAAAAGGAATTATTATTCATTATAACTATGGAATTGCTCAAAGAACTTATTTCAATTCAAGGATTATCAGGTGACGAGAGTCGAATAACACACTATATCAAATCCTATTGTGAAAGAAATATGGAAAATTGGGTGTGTCAACCTGAAATAATTTACGAACCTGAAAAACATGATTGCTTAATTTTGGTTTTTGGCACACCTAAAACTGTTATTTATTCGCATGTAGATACTATTGGATACACTGTTGGGTATGAGAATAATTTAATTCCTGTTGGAAGTCCTGTATTCTCTGAATCCATGGTTCTGACGGGAAAGGATTCTCAAGGTGAAATAAACACTGAAGTCATGTTGTTTGAGTATCCTGATGGTGAGTGCGAACTAAAATGTGTATTTGATCGACAGATAGAACCCGGAACTTCTCTAAGTTTCAAACCTAATTTCATTGAGAATGAACGCTACATTCAATCTCCCTATTTAGATAATCGATTAGGAGTATATGTTACTTTACAAGTTGCCGAAACGATAGAGAATGGGGCAATCGTGTTTTCTACTTATGAAGAACATGGAGGGAATTCGGTGGCTTATTGCGCCAATAAACTATATGAATTATATGGCTCCACACAAGCTTTAATTGCAGATATTACTTGGGTTACAAACGGCGTTAAACATGGCGGTGGTGTTGCGATTTCGCTTCGTGATTCTTTAATTCCACGCCGAGTTTATTTAACCAAAATTTTGGGTATTTGCAATGAAAATAACATCAACTACCAACTAGAAGTGGAGTCGAGTGGCGGTAGCGATGGAAGCACCTTACAAAAGAGTCATTTGCCAATTGATTGGTGTTTTATTGGAGCACCCGAAAATCATGTTCATACAAATCGGGAAACCGTTTATAAAAGTGATATTCAAAGTATGATTGACATCTATAAATTACTCATTGACAAACTCTAATCATGGAAAATTCAAATCATCCGCAACATTGTCAGTTGTACCAATTTAATAAAGAATTTTTTTTATTAAAAAGAGAATCACCTGTTTTTTTTAAAGAACAATTTCATCAAAGTGAATTAGATGATGACTATGTTTCTTGGTTAAACTTTCATGGTTTAAAAGACAAAGAAAGTATTGAAACTTTGTGTCGTAACCTTGGAATTGAGAAATTAAATATAGAAAATGTCTATTTCCCATCGCGCAGGCAAAAAGTGGAAGAATATTCTACCTATATGTTTTTCAGTATTAAATCAGCATTGCCTTCTGAATCATTTACTAAATTGTTAAACCAAGAAACCATTTCATTTATCTTGGGAAAAAACTACCTTATATCATTTCAGGAACAATCTTCTGACCATTTTACTGATGTACGCGATAGAATTGAAAATGCTCGCGGTAAAATCAGAACAAAACATGCTGATTTTTTATTGTTTCGATTACTAGAGGCTATTATTGACAACTATTTTGAGGTAATTGAGACTATCGCTGATAAAATCACTGAACTAGACTCGGTTATTCTAACCAGAAACGGACAAAATATTTTGAAGGAAATTGAAGTTGAAAAAAGAAAATTGATTGAGTTACGAAAAATTGCGCAGCCTATGCGTGATATCACTTATCAGCTTCAGTCAGCAGATAGCAATTTAATTGAGAATAGTAATAAGTTGTATTTTAGGAATTTAAAAGACTCTTGCTTAACTGTTTTGGATGAAATTGATGCGAACAAACAAATTTTAGAAGGTATGGCCAATCTCTATTATGCTGTGCAAGGTCAACGAATGAATGAAATAATGAAGGTGTTAACTATAGTAAGTTCTATCTTCATTCCACTAACATTTATAGTTGGCGTTTATGGGATGAATTTTGAAAATATGCCTGAATTAAAATACAAATATGGATATTATACTGTCGTTGGCGTAATGTTTCTTGTGGGTATACTCTTGTTGAGTTACTTCATCAGAAGAGGGTGGTTGAAACGTGATATTTAGATTACTTCTGGCGGAAAAAATAAGGTTTTGAAGGACTGACTTCTTCCAATCGAATTTGGAAATCACTAAAGCGCAAATCTGGCTTATAGTAGTCAGTTGAAATTATTTGGGCATTACTTATTAATACAGACTTAAAGCTTGTATAATTATTATCTCTAGCTTCGATTGTACCTGCATCTGTTCGGGTACGAATGATATATCGTTTTGTTAACTCACTAATCTCTTTTTCAATTCCAAGGCTATTGTTCCGAATAACAAATGCTGTATTTTCGCCTTCAGGTTCGTCATAAACAAACATCGTTCGATCATCTCCTTGCAGCAAACTTTTCTTATACAGCTCGTCATTATCTCCTTGTAAAATAAAAATAATTTTACCTAAGCAATCCGAAAGTAGCGGCCAACCTTGAAAAGTCAATCTTTCTTTAACTGTCGCAAAAGATGCTTTTAAGTCCTTTGGTGTAATTAAGTTTTCCCGATCGAATACTGTATTGATCTCCATATCAAGTTGACGATAAGCAATACTATCCATTCGCAGTGCTTTTTTAAATCCGATAATTCGTAGAAATTTAGATTCATTTGCAGCGGAACTTCCTTTTGCTTCTACGTTTACAAAAATAGGAGAATGGTTTGGGTTTTTTAAAGACCAATTTTTCAACTCTGTTAACGCTTGAGTGAAGGTGAAATAATTCGTTTCAAAATCTACGTCCGGAATATGAAGAACCTTAAATCCAGGTTTTTTCATAAGAGGATCTTTCACCCTTACTTTTTGTCCGCAAATAAATCGATTTAATTTCCTTTTTCGGTATAATCCACCTTTCGGGTCATAATAAACATCTAATTCAAATCCTCGAATTGCATAGTCATTCAGTTGTTGTTCCAATGTTAGGTGACCATAATCTAATTGAATAGGGTCATTGGAAGGACCCAACTGCTTTCTAAATTTAGTTAAAAAACGAATAACTTTGGGATTAGGCAATTTTTTATAACTATTGTGTGAAGCTAAAATGCGTATATCATTGAGATGAATGAGGCTGTCCTGTGCTTTGACAGGTGACCAAAAAAACAAAGCCATAATAATGGCTAGAATATTAATTTTCATTAGGGTTCAATGGGAATTGAGATATAATCTTGTATTTTTCACCTTGTTTTTCCAAGCAATATTTCCAAAATTCTGTTGTTTGGGTATCCATAATTTCTTCCTTTGAAATATTGTCCACAACGATCCACGCATTTTCTTTCAATTCTTCAATCAGTTGAGATGCTCCCCATCCAGAATAACCAAGAAAAAACCGAACATGTTTTTCATTTTCTTTATCTTCTAAGATTATTTCTTGTAATTGAGAATAATTTCCACCAAAATAGAGGTTGTCTTTAATTAAAATAGATTCCTCGACTAACGAACCAAAATTGTGAATATAAAACAAATGTTCAGTATCGACAGGACCGCCAACGCTCACTTTTGCTTGAGGAATAGGAAAAGAGCTATCTATCGTAGTAAAATCAAATTCCAAATAATTCGTTAAGACGAAACCAAAAGCACCCTCCGTGGAATAATCGCAAAGAAGAACCACAGATCGTGTGAAATAACCATCTGCTATAAAGGGATCAGAAATAAGTACACTCCCTTTTTTGGGAAATCTATTATTTCGAAAGGATAAATCCACCATATTATTTTTTCACTTTTGATAATTCTGACAACGCAATTCCGGTCGCAACGGAAGCATTCAACGATTCTGCTCCCCCCATTCTTGGGATTGTAACGGCGATGTCCAACTTATCTTTTACGGATGATGAAATCCCTTGCCCCTCGCTCCCAATAACCAAAACGCAAGGTTCATTAATTTGAACCGCAAAAATATCTTTTCCTTCTAACAATGTACCAATTTTCAAGCGAGTAGAATTTTCAAGCCATTCGGGTAAATCAACGTATTTCACTTGAACCCTAAAAATGGAACCCATACTCGATTGAATCACTTTTTGATTGTAAAAATCAACCGTATTTTTTGAAGCTACAATCGTTGAAATACCAAACCAATCGGCAGTTCGAATAATTGTTCCGAAATTTCCTGGGTCCTGAATGCCATCGCATACCAGAATTATTTTTTCAGATGGATTTTCAATTAGACTACAATCCAAACCATCCAACACTGCGATTGAATGCTGAGGTGATTGTTGCGATGAAATTTTCATTAAATCGCTTTCTGATATTTCAAAAACGGCAAATCCATGAAGGTCTGTAGAATACAACTCTGATTTTTCAGTACAGAGAATTTTTTTAATTTTTCCTGGAACACAGCTTAATGCTTCTTGAACTAATTTATCTCCTTCAACAATGAATTGATTTTCCAATTTACGGAATTTATTCATTTTCAATTTCTGAATTGTCTGCAGTATGTTTTTCGATGCGTAAATCAAAGCGAATTATTAGTATTTTTGTTCGAGTATGCTGTTTAGGAATTGTAAACTTACCTATTTTTATTTTACGTTGTTACTACTTCTCGTAGGTTGCAACCTCTCAAAGAATGTACCCAAAGGAAATTATTTACTAAAAAAAAATAAATTATCCATTCGTTATTCAACTTATGACACCACGAAGGGTAAATCAAATTCAATCGATTTATCTAGCTTAATTAAGGAAAATAACGTTACGAAAGAAGAATTACTTTTATTGGTAAAGCCACAACCCAATTATCACACACTTGGTTTTCGTTTTAAATTATGGGCATACAATCAGATAGACTCAGCAAAAGTTGCCCAAAAAAGAATCAAATTAAACATGAAATTTGAGCGCAAGAATGACAAGAAAAGAATTAAGCAAGCCGCCATCAATTCCAAAAGATTAGCCCGAGCACTTGAAAAAGGTTATGAATATTACACCGAAAAAACAATTGACACCACCTCCTCTCGTCTTTTCCTTCGGGAGTGGTTAAAATACAAATACGGCGAAAAACCCGTAATTTTTGATAGCATTTCATTTAATAAATCGAAAGAGCAAATAAAAAATTATTTAAAGAAAAAAGGCTATTATTTTGCTCATGTTACGGCTGATGTAGCGTATAAAAAAGAAGCTCAAACCAATTTTGAGGTTACAACTGGACCTTTATTTAAAATTGATTCTATCTATTTAGATTTTACGCCTACAAGTTACATTACTGTTGTTAATAAGTATATTTTAGCAATAAAAACAAAAGAAAAGGAGCATCCATTTATTGGAAAACCCTTCGATAGTTTTTATCTGGACGAAATTCGATCATCAATAGCAAAAAAAATGAGGGATGAAGGGTTTTATGGTTTCACAAGCTCAAGTATCAGTTATAAAGCGGACACCTCCCTAAAAACGAATACTGTGAAGCTAGGGATAACTATTACCGATCGTATTTTGTCCAAACAAGATGGAAATATAATAACAACACCCTACAAACAATTTCGAATTGGAAAAACTTATTTTCATTTGTGTGACACAGTTCATGTGGAAAATTTTAATGCAAAAATTAAAGAGTTAGGATTGCAACCAACTGACGCTATATTAGGACAATTTGTGAATACAATAGAAAGTTATCGTTATGAAAAAATTCCCATGACTCAAAAACAGAAGAAGGAAAAGAATCATAAGGAAAAAGGAAAGGTGCTAAATCCTATAAGACATGTAACGGTTACCTATAACGGAAAAAAGCCATCAATAAAGCCTAGTTTCTTAGAACTCCAAAATTATTTGGAAGAAACAAATCCATACAAAGAATATTATCAAGAGCGATCGTATAAAAGTTTGTTGCAACTGGGATTATTTAGTTCCATTAAACCGTTTTTAGTAGAAATACCTGGCAAAAACCAAGTAGATGTTCATTATTACCTCATTCCAGCAGAAAAACAAATGGTTCGTTTTGAACCGCGATTCAAAAACTCTAATGGATTTCTTGGTTTATCAGCTTCTGTGAATTACACGAACAAGAATTTATTCAGGGGCGGTGAAAAATTAACCTTATCCTTTGGTGGTGGTTTTGAATCTCAACCAGCCGTATTCGATAGAACAGAAAGTGGTGATGTGATACAAACATCCAATCGTAGTTTTAATACATTCGAAATTGGTCCTTCTATAAAACTGGAAATTCCTGGATTGTTCCCCGTTCCAGTAACCAAACTTTCAAAAAGACAAAAGCCACAAACAGTAATTAATTCAGCTTATAACTTTCAAAAACGAGATATATTTGATCGAAAAATTTTTCAGTTGAATTATTCTTGGCAATTTATCGAAGACAAATGGCAATTGATTCAATTCGGGCTTCCTTTTGCTTCTTCGATTAAATACGTTCTTTTCAATCCGAGTCCTGACTTCGAAGCAAAGATTAATCAATTGAACGATCCTTTCTTAAAAAACACTTATTCAAATCAATTTATCTGGCAAGATTTCCGCATGTTTTATGAGTTGAATAACACAAAAAGAGATGAAAAAGATCGCAAAAACAACGATGATGTCTATTTTAGTTCCTCGTTAGATTTGGCGGGAAATACACCTTGGATGTTTCGTGCTAATCAAGAATTAAATGCACAAAATCAATACAAAATATTTGGATTGGGTTATTCTCAATTTGTTCGATTAGACAATGAATTTATCTACTCGCACAAATTAAATGCAAAAAGTAGTTTACATAACAGAGTTCAAGCTGGATATGGATTACCGTATGGAAATTCCTCCACATCACTCCCTTATGATTATAGTTTTTATGCCGGTGGAGCAAATGACAATCGTGGATGGAAAGCTCGGAGCTTAGGCCCTGGTGTGTATAAATATTACCTGGATACAAATCGAACCTTAACGCAGGTTGCAGATATTCGATTGGGATTATCGGTAGAATATCGGTTCAATATTACCAAAACATTTAAATCTTGTTTTTTCATGGATGCAGGAAACATCTGGACAAATAAAGCCGATCCGCAACGTGTTGGAGGGAATTTCACCCCCGATTTCTATAAGCAAATTGCATTTGCAGCAGGTACAGGAATTCGTATTGATTTGAGTTTCTTTGTTATTAGATTTGATGTTGGAATTCCAATTTACAACCCTGTTTTCCCTAAAGGATCTCGTTGGATTTTTGAGAATAGCACGAATTACATCAATGAAGGGAATCAGTTTTTTGACAGCGTGACCAACTTAACTCCTGAACAAACCGCTATTTACACCTTACAAAAATTACCAAAACGTTTTCCTCCGGCTATCCACTTCGGATTAGGGTTTCCTTTTTAATTTATCGATTATTTATAGTCGTATAAGGTGAAAATCGATCGTCAGTAAACTGCAATAATTCAATGCCTTCCTCAGAAATCTTTAAAAATGTTTGTTGCGAAATCCATTCTCCTAAATTTATATAGCGCGAAGATTCAGCCACTTGAATATCCAAAGGTAAATGACGGTGCCCAAAAATAAAGCAATCTACCTGTTCATGATTTAAATGATCTTGGCAAAAATGATAGAGTCGCTCGTTTTCTATCCCATTGAATAGTGAATCTTCATTGCCTGTTGCTGCCCTGCTTGATTTAGAAAAATAGCTTGCCAGTCCTATTCCAAAATTTGGGTGTATTCGCGCAAATAGCCATTGACAGAAGGAATTGCGGAAGATCTTTTTCAGGATTTTGTATTTTAGATCGCCAGGACCTAATCCATCGCCGTGTCCTATCAAATATTTCTTACCAAAAAATTCCTTTTTCAGTGTATCGGAGTGAAGTTCTATTCCCAATTCTTCAGGGAGATAATCAAACATCCACATATCATGATTTCCTTTAAAAAAATGAACCTTTATGCCGCTATCCGTTAATTCTGCAATTTTTCCTTGCAATCGAATAAATCCTTTCGGAATGGCGTGTTGGTATTCGAACCAGAAATCAAAAACATCTCCCACTAAATATATTTCAGCAGCATCCGTTTTAATCATTTCAAGCCAAGCGACAATTTTTTTTTCGCGTTCTAAACTTCTTACATAGGAAGGAGCTCCCAAATGAAAATCGGAAGCAAAATAGATATTTTTCTTATTAGACAAATTAAAACCCGAAGATTTTCTGAAGTTCAGTTTCCAACGCTGGCCCGCGTAAATTGGTATTGACGATTTTCCCTTCTTGATCAATTAAAATAGTAAGCGGAATGCTTCTAACACCATATTGTTGAGCTACTTTGCTATTCCAACCACCTAAATCTGATACATGATTAGGCCAAACCAATCCATCTTTTTCAATAGCACTTAACCATTTAGTTTTATCACTGTCCAATGAAACACTCATCACAGTAAACCCTGCATCTTTATATTTGGCGTATGTCTTAACTACATTCGGGTTTTCAGCTCTACATGGACCACACCAAGATGCCCAAAAATCGATTAATACCACTTTTCCTTTTAAATCTGAAAGTTTCATTTTTGTTTTCCCATCTGTTGTTAACTCTTCAAAGTCAGGAGCTATTTTACCTTTTGCCAAAGGATTATCATCAATTAATTTCTTTCTAAATTGCAGATACCTTGTGTTTTCAGCTTGTACAGATGGACTTTCAGAAAATGCATTTATAACTTGAGTTACAATAAGTTGATAATTGTCAAAATCTTTGTTCGGATCAATCATTTTAATCATTGGAAACAAGGCTGCGGAATTTTGATTTAGTTGAACGTAATTTTGTTTAAACTGCTCAAACTCCATATATCGCGGTGTAATTTTATCATAAATTTCTTTTTGGAGCGTGGGATTTAATTGAATTGCTTTAGTTGCGGAGTCGTACACACGCATCCAATTATTTTCTGCTCGTTGAAATTCCATTAATTGTTGAGATTCATCGGAATTAACGATATTGCAGAACTTATCTAATTTATTTCCATCTCCATAAATTTTTATTTCTGAATTATTCCGTAATACTAATGGAATCAATTGATTATTCAATTTTACATGGTAATAATCGGCACTCGGAAGTTTCCCAATGAATTTAAACGAGCCGCTTTTTGATAACTCTGAGTCAATCAAATTTGTAGCTACGCCATTAGTAATCTTCACCAATTCAATCTTCTTGAATTCCGTATTTGCAATTGTCCCTGTTACAGAAACTTGAATTTCAGTCTGTGCTCTCCCTGAAAATAGAGATACAATTCCGAAACAAACTAAAAGGATATTTTTTTTCATTTATTAAAGATTTTTTTCAATTTATTTTCCAATGCCAATCCGCGCAGACCTCTACCAATTATCTTGCCTTCTTTATTCACTAATACAGTATGAGGAATTGAATTGAATCCATATAATTGAGTTAACGGTGTTTTCCACCCTTGTAAATCACTCCCATGATTGGGCCAAATCAATCCATCTTTTTTAATGGCTTCTTTCCATTTATCAGCGTTTTCGTCCAACGAAACGGAGAATACCGTAAATCCATCTGCTTTGTATTGATTATAAAGCCTTACAACATTTGGACTTTCTTGTCTGCATGGTCCACACCAAGAAGCCCAAAAATCAATTAAAACAATCTGGCCTTTCAGCATAGACAATTTTATTTCTTTGCCTTCCGGTGTTTTGAGGGTGAAATCCGGTGCTTCCATTTTTCCTTCTTTCATCAAAATTTCTTCCTGGTAAATTCGTTCAATTTGCCCCGTTTGTTGTTCAATCATCTGCACACGAGGCGCTTCAGGATGTTTCGCCTTTAAATTTGAGACAACTTCTTGCATTAGTTTCAAATAAGTTGGATCCCAATCATCCATTGATTGAATTGGAGCTAAAAATGAAAACAACACTAAATTGAAATCTGATTTTTTATTTTGTTTAACCAAGTTAACTGCATTTGAGTCTAATTCCTTCATTAAGACATCTAAAAAAACCTGAGATTCTTCTTTAGTAATCCTCGGATTTTCATTGCGCAAGGACGTTTGTTTGGCTAAAAAATTATTCTTTAGTCGCGTAAATTCATTCGCTTGTTTTGCCCACGAAACGCCGCTTATATTGGGTTCAACATCAAATTTTTCAAATGAGGTGTTTAATTTAATTTTATCCTTAGGGGCAATTACCAATTCAAGTACTTTGGATTCATTTTCTAGAATTAATTGAAAAGCATCAAAATGGTCAATGTGTCCAATTAACTGAAAATTCCCATTACCATCTATAACTCCTTTAGCAAGCTCCTTTTGATTTCCTTCGGGATTGGTGCTAACTAAGAAGATTTTTTTATTCGATGCTTTTTTTATTGTTCCAGAAATTTCAAAGTTGTCTTTTATTGAATCGTCTTCATCTTCGGATTCAGAGCAAGAAAACCCAATTAAAAGGAGCAATAAACTCGCTATTATTTTCACATTCTTCATTCTTCTAATTTTGATCGTAAAAGTGAATTTGCAGATTTAGGATCCGCCTTTCCTTTGGAAACTTTCATCAATTGACCCATGAAAAACCCTGTTAACTGCTTTTCACCATTTTTATATCTATTCACTTCAGAAGGATTTTCATCAATTACTTGCTGAATAAATGCCAAAATTGTTCTTTCATCGGAGTCTTGCACCAGATTTAACTTTTCTGCTATTTCGATTGGCGACAGGTTGTTTGATATCAACAATTCCGGAAAGATACGTTGAGAGGCTATTGAATAAGAAACTTTCCCTTCATCAATCAAAGCAATCAATTGAGCAATTCGTTTTACGTCAATCGGAAAAGAGGTAATATCTACTCCATTTTCATTTAAGTATGATTTAACATCTCCCATTACCCAGTTTGCCGCAGCTTTATAATTCGCTGTGTAAACCAACAACGATTCATAAAAAGAGGCTATCGCTTTATTATCCGTAAGATTCGTTGCATCGTAATCAGTTAAGCCATACTGCGATGTATATTTTTGTAATAATTCACGCGGTAAAGCGGGCATTTCATGTTTCACCAATTCAATTTGAGATTGTGTGACAACTAAAGGTTGTAAATCTGGCTCTGGGAAATAACGATAATCATTTGCTGCTTCCTTGGATCTCATTGAAATCGTTATGCCTTTGAGGGCGTCAAAACTACGGGTTTCTTGCGAGAGTTCACCCCCATTTTCAAGTACTTCAATTTGTCGGATAATTTCAAACTCAATAGCTCGTTGAACATTTCGAATCGAATTCATGTTCTTAACCTCCACTTTGGTGCCGAATTCCTCTTGACCAATCAAGCGGACGGAGACATTTGCATCACAGCGCAACGATCCTTCTTCCATATTTCCATCACAAATATCTAGGTAACGAACGAGTTTACGAACCTCTGTTAAATAAGAATATGAATCTTGGGAAGAACGCAAATCGGGTTCAGAAACAATCTCTAACAAAGGAACTCCCGCACGATTTAAATCAACTAGCGTATCAAAAACATCCACATCATGGATACTTTTTCCAGCGTCTTCCTCCATGTGAATTCGAGTAATCCCAATGCTTTTTTCTGTTCCATTTTCGGATTTAATCCAAATTTGTCCACCTGTACATATAGGTGTTTTATCCTGTGTAATTTGGTAGCCTTTGGGTAAATCCGGGTAAAAATAGTTTTTACGTGCAAAATATTGTTTTTCAGCTATCTCACACCCACACGCCAAACCTAATTTAATTGCATACTCAATGGTTTTTTTATTCATCTTAGGTAAAGTCCCTGGATGACCAAGCGTAATTGCACTCACATTAGAATTTGGTGAAGCTCCATATTCATTCACATCATTTGAATACGCTTTTGATTTGGTAAGCATTTGTGCATGCACTTCCAAACCAATAACGACCTCGTATTTTTCTCTAATAGCTGATTCCATAAATTAGATACGAGCAATTAATTCACGCATAATCAAGGTCATTTTTGGTTCTTGACGGCTCGCAACTTCTATTACGTCTTGTACACTTACTTTTTGAATTTTTCCAGGAACCCCCAAATCGGTTATGATTGAAATAGCAAAACAAGGAATTTCCATGTGACGCGCCACTATTACTTCTGGAACGGTTGACATACCAACGGCATCCGCACCAATATTACGCACATACATATATTCAGCAGGGGTTTCAAGCGTTGGTCCAGTTAATCCAGCATAGATTCCAACGGAAACTTTAATATTGTTTTCAGTAGCAATTGTCTTAGCCAATTCAATCATGTGATGATCGTATGGTTCACTCATATCTGGAAATCGTGGTCCTAATTCATCGATATTTTTTCCAATCAACGGATTTCCTGGAAACAAATTAATGTGATCATCTTGTATCATGATTTCACCCACCTCAAAATCAGGATTTACACCCCCTGAGGCATTGGAAACAAAAAGTCTTTCAATTCCTAATAGTTTCATTACACGAACGGGAAAAGTAACTTGTTGCAACGAATATCCTTCGTAATAATGAAAACGTCCTTGCATAGCGACAACCTTCTTTCCTCCTAATTCTCCAAAAATTAATTTTCCTGAATGACTTTCAACTGTAGAAACAGGGAAATTAGGAATGTCTTCATAAGGAATTGTATCAATGATATTGATTTCTTTTACTAAACCGCCTAATCCTGTTCCTAAGATTATTCCGACAGTAGGATTTACAGTTGTTTTTGAGCTAATATAAGCTGCAGATTCTTTAATTTTTTCTAACATAACTTTGTATTAATTTAATAAATTCAGTTTCATTATTTATTGCTACTGAAATGGGCAAAAAGTACCATGGAAACGAGTCCAATCCCCAAACAGAAACATTCTTTTTTAATCGCATGTAATCCTTGTAGGTAGTAACAATTGCCTTATCAGACTGTGCAAAGGTATCAAATTTTCGATGAATTTTTTCGATGTCATTCAATGTAAATTCATGGTGATCTGAAAAAGGAATGTGATCTACTAAAAAATTCGTTTCCAAATAACTCACTAAATCAATTGTTTGAGCAATACCAGTAACTAAAAGAATGTTTGACACCTTTGGTATTTCGATCGTAAAAGAAATCAATTCTCCATAAACAATATGTGCGAAAAAAACAGGTTTGTGATAGGGCAAAAGGGATTCTCTATACTTGTTTTGCGTTTCAACATCCAAATTCACTGGACATTTCGTCACCAAAATCACATCCGCTCGATTCGCACCATTGCGTGATTCTCTTAGGTTACCCGCTGGTAAAATAAAATCGGTAAAAAAGGGAGATCGAAAAGTTGTTAACAAAATATTGAATCCTGCTTTCGTTTGTCGATGTTGAAAAGCATCATCTAGCAAAATCAATTCTAATTGTGGGTAAAGATTTATTAATTTATCAATTCCTTCATTTCTACTTTCGCAAACAGCAACAGTAACAGCGTTTCCAAAAATATTTTGAAACATCAAAGGTTCATCACCCACTTGTATGGATTCAGCATCCTCAGAAACTTCGATAAACCCTTTCGATTTTCTACCATATCCCCTACTCAATATCGCTGTATTTAATTGTGAAGATAAAAGATTTGCAAGATAAATTGTTACTGGAGATTTGCCCGTTCCACCAACAGATATGTTTCCAATTACAATGGACTTAATGGGGACTATTTTAGGCGAGAAGATCCCCTTTTCAAACAGAAAATTACGTGTAGTCGTGATGCATTTATATAGAAACGACAAAGGAAATAAAATCAATCTAAATTTGAACACAAACAAATATAGCTAAAATTCAAGGAAAATAGGGCAATAATTCTATTTACAAAATGTTCAAAAATTCCCGCACACACCCGCTTATTGTAGTACAATAATGCTGAATTTTGATTTATGAGCAAGAAATTAATTTTGTTTTTTCTATTGATGAATGTGACAACTATTTTTTCACAATGCCTTACTAATGAAAAAGAGCTTATTATTGTCATTCAACCTGATTTGTTTCTGAGTGAAATTAGCTGGAACTTATTTGAAAACAACACCTTGATCTCCTCCGGCAATCATTTAGGCGATTCAGTTTGTGTGGACTCAACAGCATGCCTACTATTTGTAATGAATGATTCCGGAAATGATGGATTGTGTTGTGCATACGGCAATGGGTATTTTGAGCTTTTTTTGGATGAAAATAAAATAGGAAATGGGGCCGTGTTTCTGGACACCGACACAACACGATTTAATTGTCCACTAATTGATGTACTGCCAGAAAATGACGGCGTTTTTATTCCAACGGCATTTAGTCCCAATCAATATGGAAATACGCAAAACGAACATTTTTCTATTATTGCCAATGAAACGGTAGAATCCATAGATTTTTTCATTTATGATCGGTGGGGAGCGCAAATTTTCTCTAGTTCGTCCATTTATTTTTCATGGGATGGAACCTACAATGGTGTTGATTGTTCATCCGGAATTTACGCGTATCAGGCGCTGGTAATTTATGTGAATGGAAACAAAAAGATTAAAACCGGAAATATCTCTTTGCTCCGATAATGAATAAATTATCTAATTTGTTAATAAAAAATAGGTAACCTTCTCTTTGGATGTATTAACTTTGCGCCCCGTAGTTACAAATTAGTTTCATGTCCAATTCAACCAAATATGTTTTTGTAACCGGGGGAGTAACATCATCTCTTGGTAAAGGAATTATTTCCGCATCGTTAGCCAAATTACTTCAAGCCAGAGGTTATTCAGCTACAATACAAAAACTCGATCCCTATATCAATATTGATCCCGGAACGCTAAACCCCTATGAACACGGTGAGTGTTTTGTTACCGACGATGGAGCGGAAACGGATTTAGATTTGGGGCATTATGAACGCTTTTTGAATGTTCCAACCTCTCAAGCCAACAATGTCACCACAGGTAGAATTTATCAAGCGGTTATTGAAAAAGAACGACGTGGAGAATTTTTAGGAAAAACCGTTCAAGTTATTCCCCACATAACCGACGAAATAAAAGATCGAATTCAAGCGGTATCGAAAGAAGGTAAATTTGATATCGTAATTACTGAAATTGGTGGAACCGTTGGTGATATTGAATCTTTGCCCTACGTGGAATCGGTTCGGCAAATGCTTTGGGAGTTTGAAAAAGATTGTATCGTTATACATTTAACCTTGGTTCCTTATTTAGCCGCAGCAGGTGAATTAAAAACAAAACCTACCCAACATTCTGTAAAACAAATGATGGAATTAGGGGTTCAACCCGATATTTTATGTTGTAGAACCGAACATGAGTTGGATTTAAACCTACGCCGGAAAATTGCCAAGTTTTGCAATGTTTCGATGAATGCCGTGATTGAATCACGCGATGCTGAATCCATTTATGATGTTCCTTTGCTCATGCAAGCGGAAGAATTGGACAAGGTTGTTTTGGAAAAATTAGGTTTACCAACGAAATCTACTCCAGACCTTTCTAATTGGACTTCGTTTCTTGGTAAATTGAAGAATCCCGTTCATGAAATAACGATTGGATTGATTGGGAAATATGTAGAGCTAAAAGACTCTTACAAATCGATTAGTGAATCTATCATACATGCTGGAGTTGCCAATGAAACGAAAGTAAATGTCAAATGGATACATTCTGAAAAGTTATCAAAATCAAATATTTCCAATGAATTAAGTGAGTTGGATGGGATTATTGTTGCACCAGGTTTTGGTTCACGCGGAATTTCAGGAAAAATTGAAGCCGTTCAATATGCGCGTGAGAATAACATTCCGTTTTTTGGGATTTGTTTAGGTATGCAATGTGCCGTTATTGAATTCGCACGTAATGTGTTGGGGCTAGAGGAAGCACATACCACAGAGATTAATGAATCGACTAAGCATCCCGTTATTAGCATGATGGAAGAGCAAAAAACCATTGCAGATTTAGGAGGAACAATGCGTTTGGGGGCATACAAATGTCAGTTGAAACCAAAAACGAAAGTTTCCAATGCATACAATACTGACATTATCTCAGAAAGACATAGACACCGTTTTGAGTTTAACAACTCGTACCTCACGGATTTTGAAGATGCAGGAATGATGGCGACAGGAAAAAATCCAGAAACGGGTTTAGTAGAAATTGTAGAAATTCCGAATCACCCTTGGTTTGTTGGTACTCAATTTCACCCAGAATACAAAAGTACTGTAGATAAACCTCATCCACTTTTCGTAGCTTTCATTCAGGCTGCACTACACAATAAAAAATAAAAATAATGGAAAGAAATACCGTTGTTGGCATCGTTTTACTTGGTTTATTATTAACTGTTTATACCATTGTAAATCAACCATCTGATGAAGAAATAAAAGCAGAACAACAAAAAGAACTTGCGATTCAAAAAAAGCAAGCTGTAGCTGCAAAAAATGCGGAAATAGCAAAACAAAACATCTTGCCCAAAACACTGGCTAAAGACAGTACGGATACAATCGCAAAACCAGTTGTAAAAAAGGAAGAAATTCTAAAAATAGAGAACGCTAAATTGGCAATTGATTTAAGTACTAAAGGTGGACAAATCGAGGCAGTTTACTTAAAAGAATTTAATTCATATTCCACTTTCGCATCGAAATTAAACGGTAATAAAACAGCTAATGATCGTGGTTTATGTTTGTTTAACAAAGGTGATCAGTCAACAGGAATTCAAGTGATGGATGGAAATAAAGCCATATCAACTTCTTCCCTACTTTTTGAAAAATCAACGGTTAGTTCTTCCAAAATTATTTTAACGGCCAAAACACCTGCAGGAAACGAAATCATTCAAACCTATTCCATTAGTAAGGATAATTACACCTTGGATTATTCCATTAAAATGGTTGGTTTTAAAGGAAATACCGGATCAAATGTTCAATTAAAATGGAATACAAACTATTTAAAAACAGAACGTTTATTGGATGAACAAAGGCGTGTTTCAACCATCTGTTACAACCAGAAAACAGAGGGATTTAGTTATTTGAGTGAAGCAAGTGATGACGATTTAGTTGCGGAAGATGATTTAACGTGGATTGCATACAAGCAAAGCTATTTCTCTTCCATTTTACGCCCAGAAAAACCAATTTTAAAAACGGGAAGTAACATGGCTGTTCAAAACTATACAGAAACAGACCCTAAATTTCAATCACACATTAAAAACTACAAGTCTACACTTGTTTTGGGAACAATTCAAGGAGGTGAAACTACCTTTAATATGAATTGGTTTTTTGGACCAAATGATTATCAAGTATTGCAATCAATGGGGCAAGATTACGACATAATACTCAATTTTGGTTGGGGACTTTTCAGATGGATAAACATGTATGCCGTTCAACCCATATTCAGTTTATTAGTTGATAATGGAATTAGTGTTGGTATTGCCATTTTACTACTGACGTTAATTTTGAAATTGATATTGATGCCGGTACAATGGAAAATGTTTACATCATCGGTGAAAATGAGAATTTTAAAACCGGCAATTGATGAACTAAATGCCCGTTTCCCGAATAAGGAAGACGCAATGAAAAAACAGATGGAGATGATGAATCTCTATAAAGAATCAGGTGCAAGTCCTTTAGCTGGTTGCGTTCCAATGCTCATTCAAATGCCGATATTATTAGCTGTATTCCGATTTTTCCCTGCGGCGTTTGAGTTGAGACAACAATCGTTTTTATGGGCAGAGGATTTATCTTCTTTTGATTCCATTCTTGATTTAAGTTTTAACATTCCTCTTTATGGTGATCACGTGAGTTTGTTTACGCTATTAATGGCAGGAGTAACACTTCTCTACACATGGATGAATAGCGGAAATATGCAGCAGCCTCAACAACCGGGAATGCCAAATATGAAAATTATCATGTATATATTTCCTTTTATGATGATATTCTTCTTCAATAATTATTCTTCCGGTTTGAGTTATTATTACTTTATCTCCACGCTTTTCTCCATTTTTATCATGTTAGCCATAAAATACTTCTTCGTGAATGAGGAAAAACTGAAGCTAAAAATGGCTGAACGAAAAGCAAAAAATGTGGCAAGTGGTGGAAAAGAAAAGAAAAAATCCCGATTTCAAGAAAAATTGGAAGAGATGCAACGCAAGCAGCTTGAAATGAATAAAAACAAGAAAAAATAGTTTATGCAATTTTTTATAGATACAGCAAACTTATCTGAAATTAAGGAAGCGAATGACATGGGAATTTTGGATGGCGTAACAACCAATCCGTCTCTCATGGCGAAAGAAGGAATTACCGGAAAAGAAAATATTTTAGCGCATTATGTAGCCATTTGTAACATCGTTGATGGTCCCGTGAGCGCAGAGGTTATTGCAACTGATTTTGAGGGAATGGTGCGCGAAGGAGAACAACTAGCGGCTTTGCATAAAAACATTGTGGTGAAAATCCCAATGATCCCGGAAGGAATCAAAGCAATAAAATATTTTAGCGGTAAAGGAATTAGGACAAATTGCACTTTGATTTTTTCAGCAGGACAAGCACTTTTAGCAGCAAAAGCGGGAGCAACATACATTTCCCCATTTTTAGGGAGGTTGGACGATGTTTCAACAGATGGGATTGCCTTGATCGAACAAATAAGAACAATCTACGACAACTACCTTTTTGACACGGAAATATTGGCGGCTTCTATTCGTCATCCTATGCACATTATACATTGCGCGGAAATTGGAGCAGATGTTATGACCGGGCCATTAAGTGCGATTAAAGCGTTAGCTAAACATCCTTTAACGGATTTAGGTTTGCAACAATTCTTGGCTGACCACGCTAAAGGAAATCAATAGGCATGTTATCCAAGGAAGAACGAAAAGAACGCAATGAAAAGTTCTGGTCGGCCTTCAAAGAGGTTATGCGCAGAACCCAGTCATCTGGAGGAAGGCGTGTAAATTGGGCAACCTACCCCACTCAAATTAAAGATGTGTATGTGAGGTTAATTTGCGATGGTAAACAAACTGCTATGTGCTTAGATCTTCAATTCAAAGACACAGGAGTGCGCTCAATTGTATGGGAGCAATTAGGTGAATTGAGGAGTGTCATGGAAAAAACCATGACAACAAATGGAAATTGGATGGATGAATACCATACTCCCGAAGGATTAATAATCAGTCGAATATGTTGGGAATTGGAAGATGTTGATTTTCATCGAGAAGCGGATTGGCCTAAAATTCATTCTTTTTTCAAACAACAGCTCATTGAATTTGATTCTTTTTATCAAGAATTTAAAGATATTTTAATACTATTAGTTGAATAACCGTATTTTTGCTCTTATGAATAAGCTCGCTGTGTTACTTGTATTTAGTTTCATTTTAATGAATGGAATTTCTCAAAATATTTTATTATCTACTGATTTTCAACAGGGTATACCAAGTGCCTACTCCATTGTAAATAGTGACAATTTCACTCCGGATGCTTCCATGACTGATTTTTTAGGTCAAAATGCATGGATTGTACTACCCGACCCAGAAAATCCATCGGATACGGTTGCAGCTGCCACTTCCTTTTTTGAGACAGCCGATTCAGCAGATCGATGGTTAATCTCCCCTCCCCTTGCATTAGCATCATTTGGAAACTACCTTTCCTGGAATGCAAAATCACATGATCCTTCCTTTCCGGATGATTACTTGGTGCTTGTTTCCACCACAGACAATCAATTGGCCAGTTTTACGGATACGATTGGCAATATTGAACAAGAAAATTTTGAATGGACCAATCGCGAAGTGAATTTAAGTACATTGGGATATAATGATTCTTCGATTTATGTTGCCTATGTGCTGAGAACGTATGACGGGTTTAAACTTTATTTAGACGATATAGAAGTGCGCAGCGAAGATCCGGTTGGAATCAACGAAACAGCAACTCTTGATTTGGTTGTTTATCCCAATCCCACATCAGGAAGCTTACACGTGAGCACGGATGCAATAGTAGAAAAAATTCAAGTTTTCTCTGTAAA
>CAMBBW010000016.1 GCA_945863425.1 Lishizhenia tianjinensis | reverse complement strand
GGATTATTGAATTTTAAACTAATAATCCCAATATATAATGCGAATAGATATACACTTTGACTAAGAAGTTTTAACCAGGTTACTCTTCTACCTTCTACTCGAATATTGGCATTGGTCAAATATCGTTTCAATAATCGATGAATAACACGACGTAAAATAATGGCGATTAAAAAAATAAAGGAAAGTAAAATGATATTCCATAAGCAAATTTGGTATGGCCCTAAACTGAAAATGGTAGTTGAAAACATTATTTAAGTATTATTCTTCCTAATTTATCGGCAAAAACACGTTTAACACGTTCATATTTCATGTGTTCTGTAAGTAAAATTAGCATTTCTTCGTCACTTAATGAATTATTTGATTCTAATTCATTTTGAATTTCTTGAATTTTAAAATCAATTTTTTTCGATTTGAAATGATAGATTGATTCAATTACTGTGTCGTATAATTGATCAAGTTCTGTTTTTGTTTCGATTTTATATTTCGTTAACCATCGATTACTCAATTCGTATTCATTGGATTCAATATCTGATACAAACGCCACAATTGATTGATCCTCCATGCGCTTGAAAAAACTGGCTGAATAAAGCGTGTTTTCTGCTAACCCATCTAAATAAAGGCCGAAAATTGAAGCATGAATTGGAGACTCAAAACTGAGTTCATCTCGGGTTATTTCTTGACAAATAAATTCAATTACACTGGTGGAAATCAGCTCTTCATTTTGATTGATTTTTATTTCGAATGTTCCGTATTTTAATAACAGTCGAATAATTTCAAACTCATGATGAAAATCTTTTGAATCGGTTTTTCCAGTGATTAAATCGGTTACAAGTGGCTGCCTTTCAAGTGGAATATCTAAAATATCAGGCGCATCAAATTGTTTGGCAACAATTCCCTTTCGTAACCTCAATAATTCATTCGAAATTACCGCTTCGTCAATGTGAAACAATGTAGCGATTTGTTGAACATAGACCGACCGCGTGATCGAATTTGGAATCAACGATACGGATTGAACTATGTCTCGAATCAATTCAGCTTTTTTCAGGGGATCATTGCTTGATTCACCTAGTAAGATTCCTGCCTTAAATGAAATAAAATCCTGAGTATTTTCTTTAAGATATTGCTCCAGTTCATTAGAACTACTTTTTTTAGCAAATGAATCTGGGTCTTCTCCGTCAGGAAAAAGAACTACTTTGACATTCATTCCTTCCTCTAGAATTAAATCTATTCCCCGAAATGAAGCTTTTATTCCAGCAGAATCGCCGTCATATAAAATGGTAATATTTGGGGTGTACCGTCGAATTAATTTTATTTGATCTTTGGTTAGTGAAGTTCCTGAAGATGCAACTACATTAGTTATTCCGGCCTGATGCATTGAAATAACATCAGTATATCCTTCACATAAAAAACAGTTGTCATACTTGATTATATCTCCTTTGGCGAAGTATAAACCATATAGGATCTCACTTTTATTGTAAATTACACTTTCTGGAGAATTGAAATACTTAGCAATTTTCTTATCTGTGATTAGTGTTCTTCCGCCAAATCCTAAGACTCTACCACTTACACTATGGATTGGAAATAGTACTCTTCCTCTAAAAAAATCGAAATGTCGGTCGTCTTTTGTTTTAACTAAACCAACTTTTTCTAAATATTCTAAATTATATCCTTTATCGAATGCTGCCTTGGTGAAATCGTCTCCTTTATTCAGGCAATAACCTAATTGAAACTTTTCAATAATATCTTTTCGAAATCCACGCTCTTCAAAATAGGAGAGGCCAATTGCTTTTCCTTCTTCGGTATCTGTTAAGTTTTCCTTAAAATAATTCCGAGCAAAATCATTTATTATATACAAACTATCACGTTCATTCAAATAAGCCAATTCTTCTGCTGTCGCTTCTTTATCCTCTGGTATTTCAATATTATATCGGTTTGCCAACCAGCGAAGTGCTTCTGGATACGAAAAATGTTCTTTCTCCATTAAAAACGAGACAACAGTCCCTCCTTTGCCGGTTGAAAAACATTTAAAGATTTGTTTAGCAGGTGAAACAACAAAGGAAGGTGTTTTTTCATCTGTAAATGGACTCAATCCTTTTAAACTGGAACCAGCTCTTCTCAAATTAACAAATGTGCCAATAACCTCCTCAATGCGAGATGTTTGCATGATTTCATCGATGATATGTGGCGCTATTTTACTCAAGTCGAATTATTTGGTTGTAGACTTTGTGTTAGACTTTTTGGTCAGCTTTGAACTATCTTCATCCGATTTTTTTGAATTTGGATTTTCAAAACGTTCCTGATTACTAATTTTCCCCTTGTCATTATAAGTAATTTCTAACACTTTTTTGCCGGTAATGGAGTAAAACACCCATACCCCAAATTGTAAATCATTTCGATATTCGCCTGTATAACGAAGTTGACCATTGGGGAAATTTACCAACCAAACACCTGTTTTCTTCCCGTGATCGTAGGAAGAACTAGACATGACCTTACCTTCGGGATTAAATAGCATCCACTTACCGTGTCTTTTTTTATTTTTATCGTGCTCTCTTCTATATTTAACCTGTGTTTTACCCGGATACCAAATTGTCTCAACTCCATCTTTTGTTTCAATTAATGGATTTTTTTTAATTGGTTCATCCTCTGAACAACTAGTTATACCAACAATAAATAATAGGATCAGAATACAGTGCTTTTTCATAGGATTAAATTATTTCTCTCGATTCATAGTGTAATTTACTAATAGTTCTAACGAAGCTTTTGCCTCATTTGTGGGGAATTCTGCAATTAATTCTAATGCCTTATCTGCAAATTCTTTCATTCTCTTATACCCATATTCTATTCCCCCACAGGATATTACAATTTCCACAGCGCGTTTTACAGCTTTTGGATTTTCATTTTTGTTTTTAATGATTAACGTTAATTCTTTTTTAATTTCTGGTGTTGAATTATTCAACGCATAAATTATAGGCAGGGTTAATTTTCTTTCGCGAATATCTAAGCCGGTAGGTTTTCCAATATCATTTGGTGTACCGTAATCAAAAATATCATCTTTAATTTGAAATGCAATCCCAATAGTTTCGCCAAATAATCGCATTGTTTCCCGATTTTCGGGTTGATTTACCGACAAAGCACCGCTTTCGCAGCAAGTTGCAATTAAAGACGCTGTCTTTTTTCGGATAACATCAAAATAAATTTCCTCTGTAATATTAAGTAATCTGGCTTTTTCAATTTGAAGTAACTCACCTTCACTCATTTCTTTAACCGATCGAGCAACTACTTCCAATAAATCAGGGTTTTGTTTTTCAATGGATAATAATAATATTTTTGAAAGCATATAGTCCCCAACGAGAACGGCTACTTTGTTCTTCCATAAAGCATTTATTGAAAAAAAGCCCCTTCTTTCATTCGCATCATCAACAACATCGTCGTGCACTAACGTCGCGGTGTGTAACAATTCAACTAAGGTTGCAGCATCATACGTTTTGTTGGAAACTTCGCCAAGCATTTTAGCCGTAAGAAATACAAACATGGGGCGAACTTGTTTCCCTTTTCGTTTGATGATGTAATGGGTGACTTTGTCCAACATTGCAACTTCCGATTGCATGTTTTCTCTGAATCGATGCTCAAATTCAACCATTTCATGTTGAATAGGTTTTATAATTTGTTCTACAATACCCATAGCACAAAGTTAGGGTTTAAACAGTAAGTTAATAGCATTGTTTGAAACTATTCGAATAACTTTCCTTATTTTCGTTACCATGAAATTATTTCTTTCTCCCGAAAATTATATTGAAACAACCGAACCATTGGATATTTCTATTCCCGTTAATGCTGTATCTGATTCGGTTCGTGCTTGGTATTTAGATGCACCCACAATTGAACCGGTTCGAACAGATGCGTTTTTAGGCTCAATTCAAGAGGGAGGGGGAGTGAATTTTAGAAATATTTTTTTCAATCCTCATGGACACGGCACTCACACGGAGTGTTGTGGGCATATTACAGAACAAGTTTTTTCAATTAATAAATCCTTGAAGCAATTTCTTGTTTCGGCACTATTGGTTACCATTGAACCTATAAAAATCTGGAATGATCTACACAAGACATTTGATGATGTGATTACAAAAAAACAGCTTGAAACTCTGATTAATCCATTGCCAGAAGTTGAAGCATTTATTGTGCGTGTGACACCTAATTCGATAAACAAGAGGCATTTAAATTATTCGGATACTAATCCTCCTTATTTCGAAAAAGAGGTTGTCGATTTGTTAGACGAAATGAAAGTAATCCATTTTTTAACTGATTTGCCTTCCGTAGATCGAGAACTAGATGGTGGTGAATTGGCTTTTCATCATCGGTTTTGGAATGTGCCAAATTATCCTGATTTAACAAGAACGATAACGGAATTGATTTTCGTTGAAAACGCAATTTCAGACGGAGAATACTTATTGGATTTGCATGTTGCACCAATTGAAAATGATGCCAGTCCGAGTAGACCGATTTTGTATCAAATAAAAACGGTTGCCAACTAGACAACCGTTTTTAAACCAAAAACCTAAATTAAAAAATTAGTTGAAAAACTTCTTTTAACAAATGCTGCAACATGTGTTAAAAGAAGCAGGTTATCTTAATTCTAAACGATTAAAACTATTAAACTGTTATCAAACTATAAACTATTTCTGCATCATTTTGCAGGATCGTTTAGAATTAATTTCAGATAACCTACTCTTTCTCCTTATTTCCTAATACCAAATCTAATTTTCTTTATTGAATTAAAATAGCCAAATGAATATTGCTCAGCATCAAATGAATAAATGCCACTTTTTGATGAGATTTTAAAATTGTACCTTTGAAAAAATTACAATATGAAATATGCTATCGTCATTCTGTTTAGTTCTATTCAATTAGTCTTGTCTGCTCAGCAATTTACTTTGCCAAACTTAAAATTTACATATGCTGAATATGAGCCGTTTATTGATATGAAAACCATGGAAATTCATCATTCAAAACATCATCAAACGTATGTAACTAATTTGAATAAAGCGGTGGCAGGAAGTCCTTTTGAGAATAAGCCGCTTTCTAAAGTGTTATTAAATGTTAGTAATGCTTCGGATGTAATAAGAAACAATGCCGGTGGACATTATAATCACACCCTCTTTTGGGAGATATTAACTCCGAAAACTTCCTCTCAGCCATCGGAATTATTATTGAAATCTATTGAAGAAACATTTGGTAAATTGGATTCATTAAAAACGAAAATGCATCAGGCTTGTATGTCCCGATTTGGTTCAGGATGGGCATGGTTAATCGTGAATGAGGAAGGGAAATTGCAAGTAACTTCAACCGGAAATCAAGACAACCCAATTATGGACGTTACAACTGAAAGAGGCATACCAATTCTTGGTATTGATGTTTGGGAGCATGCATATTACTTAAAGCACCAGAACAAACGAAATGATTATATCTATGCTATTTGGAGTATTCTTGATTGGGGCGTGATTTCACAAAAATATGAAGATGCATTAAAAGACCCTGTTTTGGTTAGTATTAAATCGGATAATTGGCCAGAATTAAAGGCGTTTCATAAGGTGATGTCAAATACATTTCATGCTGCCGAAAAAAAAGATTTTAAACCTATCTTCGATAGAAATCAAGAATTAATGATCAAAGCATTTTTATTGAAAAATTCTGAAATACCCGTTTTGGCATTGGAAGAAAGACTACTTATAATGAAGTCACTTGAGAAACTAGCAAAGCAGACAATTGAGTTGAATTCCTTTATATCTGCCAACAAAAAGGTGACGAATGGTGTGATTATGAAGAAACTTACCGCAATTCATGCTTCTTTTCATGAAGTTATGGGCTTGTGTAAGGATGAATAAAAAAACCGCCTCGGTTAGAAGCGGTCTATTTTTTAAAAGAAAAAATTAGCTTAGTTACCGATAGAAACTGCTATTACTTTCGTTTGATTATTAGTAGTAATTCTTAATAAATAATTGCCTTTATATACTGTTGAAACATCCAAATATCCAATGGTACTTCCTTGAAGGATTGTTTGTTTTGATATTATTCTTCCATTCATGTCTGTTAATTCAATGGCTGAATTTGTTTTGTTTAGTCCATTTAATTGAATGATTAATAAATCATTAGATGGGTTTGGATAAACACTCACTTCAATACTTTTTTCGTTTAATGATGCTGTCGATGTGTAGGTTGTAACAGTTTCAGTGATAGAAGTCACTTTAGCTGCAGTTTTATTTCCATAAAAATAGGGACCAACCACATAAGGGTAAGCAGAATTCCAATTCGCATCCACTGTTGCGAAATAGCAATATATTCCATTTGGATACTCTGGAGTAATGCAAAACCGTCCATTATGAGCATCTAGGTAATCTGGTTGCCCTGCGTGAGTAAGAAATTCGTAATCTTCACGAAAATACCCAAGAGGGTAGGTAGTGCTAACCACGGGGCCATCAGCAACATCAGTTCCATCTGCCCAAAGTGTTCTTGCAGTAATATTTCTTAATTGAAAACCGGATTTTATACGTGTAATTCCTCCAGTTCCATCCGTGTTCTTGTAACCATAAGCTCCATAAATAGGAAAACCATCATAGGCAAATCCAATCAATGGAGAATGCACAGTCGAGTCTATTGCATACAAACCATCTGCTGCATATAAATCACAAATCGTTGAGATAACTGAAAGGTCAAGATTAAAGGCGCTTGGATTTTGATGGTGGTGATAATTCCCCATTGCTGGATGTCCTTTGGAGCAATCGAAACCTAATTTTTCTGCTGGAATAGCATCACGATTCCAGGAGTATGATGATCCTGGGCCACCTGGACAAGGAGACATGCCGGGTAATCCTCCGCAAAGTGAATTTGTAGCGGTGTTCCATGCAACCCCATCACGGTAATCAAACAAGGCTACGCCATTAATAAAAACCCCAATATTTCCACCATTTGTTGCTGTTAACGTTCCTGTATTTTGTGCAGGATTCAATGATATTTTAAATATTGCATTTTGATCAGTTGCTAGCGATGGATTACCATCTGAAAAAGGTCCTGTAGGGTAAGCTGGAATTCCGTTTGTTGAAATATATGCCCAATTCGAAGAATATTGAACCGTTTGAACATTAGCCTCTACATTGTCTTGGATTACTGTAGGGTTTCCTGAAACATAGTGACTACCTAGGGTGCTTGTGGTGTTTTGCAGCCAAGAGGTGATTACCGGATTTAATTGTGAAAATAGGGAAGTACTTGTTAAGAGTAATCCCGATAAAATAATTTTTTTCATAGTTTTTTTTTAGAATTGGTTGATTTTTATTTAAAAATCTTGCGTAAACAAAAAAAAACGACCCAAGGGTATTGGATCGTTTTTTTTGTTTTAATAGATCTTACTCCGCGCTAGACTCGCTTTCTATTCGCTCAGGCTTCGGTAATAATATTCTTCTGGATAATTTCCATTTTTTAGTTTTTGGATCTTTTCCAACTACTTTAAATTTCAATAAATCTCCTTCTTTACAAACATCGTTCATGTTTTGAACACGTTCCCAGCTGAATTCAGAAATATGAATTAAGCCATCTGTTCCAGGTATGATTTCAACAAAACATCCAAAGTCTTTGATTGCTTTAATTTTTCCTTCATACTCTTCGCCTTCTTCGATTTGAGCAGGAAAAGCAATCGCACGTATACGACTAATAGCTTCTGCCATATCATCTCCATTATTTGAAAGAATTTGAACTTGTCCTTCTCCATTAGGAAGCTCTTCTATTGTAATAGTCGTTTTGGTTTCCTTTTGTAGACCTTGAATGATTTTTCCACCAGGCCCGATGATTGCACCAATCATTTCATTTGGAACAATAACTTGTTCAACGCGTGGTGTATGTGGTTTGTAATCTTCTTTTGGTGCAGCTATTGTTTCTTTGATTTTCTCTAGAATGTGTAAACGTCCTGCCCTTGCTTGCATTAATGCTTGCGTTAAAACTTCATAAGGAAGACCGTCAACTTTGATGTCCATTTGACAAGCAGTAATACCTTTTTCAGTACCCGTTACTTTGAAATCCATATCACCTAAATGATCTTCGTCGCCAAGTATATCAGAAAGAATAGCAAATTTACCATCGTCAGCAACTAATCCCATTGCAATACCAGATACTGGAGCAGTGATTTTAACACCCCCATCCATCAATGCAAGTGTTCCAGCACATACTGTAGCCATTGAAGATGATCCATTTGACTCTAAAATATCAGAAACAATTCGAATTGTGTATGGATTATCAACCGGAATAACTGGTTTCAATGCACGTAGAGCTAAATTTCCGTGACCAATTTCTCTTCGAGAAGTTCCGCGAATTGGTTTTGCTTCACCCGTTGAAAAAGGAGGGAAGTTATAATGAAGCATGAATTTTTCAGTGCCTCTAAATGTCGCACCATCAATTAATTGCTCATCCATTTTTCCACCTAATGTCAATGTAGTCAACGATTGAGTCTCACCTCTTGTAAAAAGAGCTGATCCATGAGCGCCTGGTAAATAATCGATTTCGCTCCAAATAGGACGAATTTCATCAAAGTTTCTACCGTCTAATCGTTTACTATCATGAAGCATAACCCAACGAACGGCTTTTTTCTTAACTTGTGAAAAATAAGTTGAAATAAAACCACTTACTTCAGTTAATTCCTCTTCGCTAAATGCTGATTTTACTTCATTTTTAATAGCGTCAAACAATTCAGTTCTTTTCGCTTTGTTTGCTAGGCCCATTCGAGCAACATCCTTACATTTTTCTAGAGCAAGTTCGAAAACTTTTGCCTTTACATCATCGTTATGTTTTTCGTGGCTATATTCTCTTTTAGGGTTGGCTGTTGAAATTTCAGCTGCTAAATCTAATTGAAATTGACATTGTTCCTGAATAGCTGCATGAGCTAATTTAAATACCTCAACAACTTCAGCTTCAGAAATTTCTTGCATTTCGCCCTCTAACATATTGATGTCCTTCATCGTTCCAGCAATCATGATATCTATATCGGACTCAGTCATTTGTGAAAGAGTTGGATTGATAACATATTCGCCGTTTATTCTACCAACACGTACTTCTGACATTGGTCCATTAAAAGGAATATCAGATACAGCTATTGCAGCTGAGGCAGCTAAACCACACAATGCATCAGGTTGGTGAATTCCATCATAAGATATTAATTGAATCATTAATTGAACTTCAGCATGATAGTCATCTGGAAATAAAGGTCTTAGAGCCCTATCTACTAATCGCATGATTAAAATCTCACTTTCAGAAGGTCGAGCTTCTCTTCGGAAGAATCCACCAGGGAAACGACCTGCCGCCGCATATTTTTCTTTGTAATCAACGGTTAATGGTAGAAAATCTACCCCTTCTTTGGCTTCTTTTGCTGCCACAATAGTTGCAAGTAACATAGTATCGCCCATTCGAACTACGACCGATCCATCTGCTTGCTTAGCCAGTTTACCCGTTTCGACACTTATTTCTTTGCCGCCGGTAATGATCGATTTTTTTAAACCTATATTCATATTTATTAATTTACATTTTTTTTTGAGTACAAAGCTAAACTATAAAACTCTTCCTCAAATCGCTAAACAAAAAAAGGACATACGACTAATGCCGAATGTCCCCTCTTAAATAAAATTGTGCTAAGAATTAACGACGTAATCCTAATTCTTTAATCAAAGCACGATATTTTTCAATATCTTTTCTTTTCAAATAGTCCAATAAACTTCTACGTTTACCAACTAAAAGTTGAACTGCTCTTTGCGTTCCGTAATCTTTTCTATTTTTCTTCAAGTGTTCAGTTAAATGACTGATACGAAATGAATATAATGCAACTTGACCTTCAATAGATCCTGTGTTTGCTTCACCTCCGCCATGTTTAGCGAAAATTGATTTTGTAATTTCTGGTGTTAAATACATGCCAATATTATTTAAATAATTTTTATGTAGAATTCTGTCCTTCAGAATATCGAATGCAAAACTAAGCTTTTATTTTTACTATTCAAAGATTGTGGTCAATATCTTAACAATTCATTAAAAAATATTTGTTTATAGTTTTTTCTTTTTTTGTCACTTTGTCGCAACTGAAAGGTTACTTTTGCATGAGTCTATGACAAAAATGAAAAAATACCTCTTGAAATTAGATGAAGATCTAGATTTTGAAGTAATTGGAATTTCTTCTCATCAATTAGATTATCGCCTAGTTTGGTCAATAAATGCGGCATTGAGGCTGCACCTAATCAAAGCTGTAAAACCACTGATTGTTTATAATGAAAAGAAAAATGAAGAAATTTCGTTTCCTGTGTATTCTTATCAAGATGAATTAGATCGTATAGGTTATTATTTATTGAAAAATAAAAATGGTCTTGACTTTTTAATTCCTGAAGCAGTAAATATGGATTATTTTCTGTTTTTAACGAATAATCACGCGATTGTAATTGAACAATTTGTTACTGATTTACGCAGGATTGAGACCGTTTTAGCAGCTTTTGTTTTTGACAATCAAAAACATAAATCATTTCAACACTTAGAATTTAATTAATACCATGGAAAAAGAGTTAACACAATTTGGAATGAATCCAATTACGATTAATAAGAAAACAAAAATCGTAGCTACAATTGGTCCAGCCTCTATGCCAAAAGAGGTTTTGAGGGAGATGATTTTAAGTGGATTAAATGTTTGTAGGCTGAATTTCTCGCATGGTGGATATGAAGATCATGCAACGGTTATTCGAAATGTTCGTGAGTTAAACATTGAATTAGGATTAAATGTGGCATTACTGGCAGATTTACAAGGTCCTAAAATAAGAACGCATGAAATGGAAAATAATGGAGTCAATCTTATACCTGGTAACGAAATAACGATTGTGACTGAAAAGGTAGTTGGTAACGAAAATCGATTTTCTATCAACTATTCGCAATTACCCAAAGAAGTGAAGTCTGGAGAAAGAATTTTGTTGGACGATGGAAAAATTGTGTTAGAAGTTATCGCCTCAGATGGTGAAAAAGAAATTAGAACTAGAATAATCAATGGAGGAATTCTTTCATCAAAAAAAGGAGTTAATTTTCCAAATACAACGATTTCTTTGCCTTCACTTACGGAGAAAGATAAATTAGATCTCGAATTCGCTATTGAAAATGAAGTTGATTGGATTGGTTTGTCATTTGTTCGTTCTGCTCGAGATATTATTGAGTTAAAGCATATCATTTCCGAAAGACGAAGTAATGCTAAAGTAATTGCAAAAATTGAAAAACCAGAAGCCGTTGCGGATATGGATGATATTATCAGTGAGAGTGATGGTTTAATGGTCGCTCGTGGTGATTTAGGGGTGGAAATACCTTATCAACAAGTTCCGCTTATTCAAAAGATGTTAATCCAAAAATCCATTCGCCAGGCCAAACCAATTATAGTTGCTACTCAAATGATGGAGAGTATGATAACTAGTCTTACTCCAACGAGGGCAGAAGTAAATGATGTGGCTAATGCTGTATTAGATGGGGCGGATGCTGTAATGTTGTCGGGAGAAACCTCGGTTGGTAAATACCCGATTCAGGTAATTCAAACCATGAGTAAGATCGTAATGGAAATGGAAAACCATGATGGTATTTATAACAAAGAAGAATTGCCAAGTAAGATTCACGATCGTTTTATTGCTGATTCCATTTGTTTCAATGCCTGTAGATTGTCACAACGCGTTGAGGCAAATGCAATTTTAACCATGACATTTTCTGGATATACGGCATACAAAATTGCCTCTCAGCGACCGAAAGCGCCCATATTTATTTTTACAAGCAACCCTAAAATTCTTACTCAATTGAGTTTAATTTGGGGGGTAAAAGCGTTTTATTACAACAAGCAAATTAGCACAGATCACACAATTGCAGATATCAAGTACTTAATGAAAAAAAATGGCTTCCTGAAAGAAGGCGATCTTGTTGTGAATATTGCATCTATTCCTTTGGAGGATTTAGGAGGTTCAAATATGCTGAAACTAAGTTATTTAGATTAGTTTTTTGAATGTTTTAATTGAATTAATTTGGACTTAATTTTCTCCAATCGATCGATGACTATCTCTTCTGGTGTCAAATCGAATAATGATTCTTTAAAAACTTCTTTTTTCTTTCTTGTTTTTAATTGAATTTTTGCCGCGTCTAATTTATACCCTTGAACTTTTACCAGGTTATAAATTTTTTGAATAGTCTGGATTTCTCTAGTGGTAAATAATCGATTGCCTTTCTTGTTTTTTTTTGGTTGTTCGAGCTCAAGTTCTTTTTCCCAAAAACGAATTAAAGAAGCATTCACTTCAAATAATTGAGCTACTTCACTAATAGAGTAGTACAATTTAGTTAATTTTGAATAATCAATACTGATTTCTTTTTTCATTGTCCCGAAAGTAGTGAAAATTAGTGATTTCGGTTTTATTATTTAAAGTACTTTTTTCAACAAATGACTCAATTATCTAAAAATCAATGGAGTGAAAGACGTGTTTGGTTATTCGTTTTTCTAACTGGATTGTTTATAACCAATGCTGTAACGGCAGAATTAATAAGCAATAAGTTAATCGAAATTCCTTTGAGCTTTTCAATAGGCGATTGGAAAATTGGTCCTTTTGTAACAATTATCGGGATTTTACCTTGGCCGATTGTATTTTTACTTACTGATTTACTAAATGAGTTTTATGGTCCAAAAGCTGTGAGGAGAGTATCTTGGATAACTGCAGTTTTGATTGCTTATTGTTTTGTGATCATTGGAATTACTATTAGTATTCCAGCATTCAGTTTACAAGGTGCAGATTTAGCTTCAGATGAAGCATACAATCAGGTGTTTGGTCAAGCTCAAATGGTGATTGTAGGGAGCGTAATTGCGTTTTTGGTATCCCAATTAATAGATGCTTTTGTCTTTGATAAGATTAAAAAACGCACGGGTAATCGATTTATTTGGCTAAGAAGCACCGGTAGCACTTTGTTGTCTCAATTAATCGATTCCTTTATTGTCTTATATGTAGGTTTCGTGCTACCTGGTAAAATTCAATTTACTGACTTTCCGAGTCTAGCATTTACCAATTATTCGTTGAAAATTTTCATTGCAATTGCATTAACTCCATTGATTTATGTTGGACATTATTTTGTGAAAAAATACTTGTCAAAACAAGGATTTTCTACGGAGCAAATGCCAAATGAGGTAGATTGAAGCTATTAAGGCCAGAAATGCACCAAAAATAAACGAATAAAGAACTGTATTTTTAGTTGAGTCGTAAAGCATTAAAGTTACAATGGAGCCTAGCATAATTCCGCCTTCTAATGCGATAAACATAGTCCCTGCTCCAACACCTCTCCTGTCTATGTGCGATAAATCGGCTGTCCAGGCAAATAACGTTGGACTTGAAATTCCAGTGGCACAACCAAAAATAATCGCAGCAAAAGTATATGAGTTTATAGTCGTTGATAAACCAATCAGGAGCATCGCGGTTATCAAAAATAGATTCCCGATAAGGAGAGTCTTTCTGCGTCCAATTCTATCGGAAAGGGAACTTGAAAAAAGGCGAATTAAAATAGTTGATATTACATAGATTCCGAAAAACCAACCCTTGTTGTTTATTCCTAGAAAATTTGAAATATCAGGGGTGATGACGAAAATTATTCCAGAAGAAGTAGCTGTAAGAAACATAACCACTGCAGCTGGAAATACAGAGGGTTCAACAATGTCATTCCATTTAACACGAAGAACGTTTAACTGAAAGGGTTGTTTTTCTCTTAAAGTTTCTTTCACGAATGTTGCTAATACAAGAGATATGAGACAAATTAAACCAGAAAATCCAAATAATACGGTATAGTTTGATTGCATAAATATCCATGATCCTAATGCTTGACCAACTCCAATTCCCAGCGAAATGAATGTTCCCCATATACCCATTGCTTGCCCTCTCGATTTTTCTGGTAAAACATCCGTTATTAATGCTGTTGCGCCTGTGGGCATAAATCCCGCACTAAATCCATGAAGAAAACGAAGTGTAAAAAAGAAAAATAAAGATTGTGCGATGGGGTAGGAGATTGAGACAAAAATACAAATAACAATACCAATATAAATAGATGTTTTACGACCTACTAAATCAGCTATTTTACCAGAAAAAGGTCTGGAAATCCCGGCTGAAATAGTGAAAAGAGTAATAATCAATCCTTTAAGATCGGAGCTGCCAAGCGCAGTTAAATAACCATTTAACTCTGGCATGATAAGGTTGAAACTCATCATGAAAAAAAACATGGAAAGTGACATTAACCAAAAGTTCGAACCGTAATTAAAGTACTTTCTTGTTTTCAAGCTACAAAAGTACGAACAATAGTTTTGTTTGAGATGATTCGATTGTTGTAGTTTTTGAATATCTTCGTTTTATGAAGTATGTGATTATAGATGTTGAGACTACTGGGGGAAGTCCAAAGACATCTAAGATTACAGAAATTGCAATTTACAAATTCGATGGTGAATCAATAATTGATGAATTTATTACACTAGTTAATCCGGAGGAAAGGATACCTGAGTTCATTGTGAAATTAACAGGTATTTCGGACGGAATGGTTGCTCAAGCGCCTCGGTTTTTTGAAATAGCCAAAGAAGTTGTTGAATTTTGCAGTGATTCAGTTTTTGTAGCTCACAATGTTTCTTTTGATTATAATGTGGTTCGGGGTGAATTTAAACGCCTGGGATTTGATTTTCGTTTGCCACATTTATGCACTGTACGCGCTGCACGGTTACTTTTGCCAGGATATAAATCTTACAGTTTAGGGAATATAACTAGGGAATTAGGTATTGCTATCAATGGGCGACATCGGGCAGGTGGGGATGCGTTGGCAACAACTCATTTGTTTCAATTGATGCATCAAACAGATT
Organism: Lishizhenia tianjinensis; assembly: GCA_945863425.1. GTDB lineage: Bacteria > Bacteroidota > Bacteroidia > Flavobacteriales_D > Crocinitomicaceae > UBA952. Next base: position 11,205 of record CAMBBW010000016.1, on the reverse strand, counting down.
CTGTAAAGTTAAGTGGGTTGATACAGCATGAGTTAAATCCAAAATTATTGCATGAGTCGCTTGATTTAGACGCAATCGATAATTTACCTTCGAAGACGGGGGTGTATTTTTTTTATAATGAGCACAATGAATTGATTTATATTGGAAAAAGTAAAAGTATTAAAAGTCGGATAGAGCAACATTTACGTAATACCAAGAATGAAAAAGGAACACTTTTAATAAAAGACATTGCTCGTGTGGAGTATAAATTGACTGGTTCTGAATTGATAGCATTGCTTTATGAGTCTAGCTTAATTAAGAATCATAAACCAAAATATAATCGAGCATTGAAGAAAGATCAATTTAGCTATGGGTTATATGATGATTTAGAACTAAATGGTTACTTGCGTTTGCATGTCCAATTGAATTCTAAATCTTCAAGTTTTCCGATTATTCAATTCAGTTCTAAAAAAGAAGGTAATGATTATTTGGAATCTTTACGAACAGAATACAAATTGTGTGAAAAATATTGTGGTTCTAGACCCATAAAAAATGCTTGTTTCTACCACCAAATTGACGCTTGTAACGGGGCTTGTCTAGATTCTGAAAACACTGTCGAATATAACAATCGCGTTCAACAAGCAATTGATCAATTAACATTTGAACGTAAAAGTTTTTACATCATCGACAAGGGGAGAGAGAAATATGAAAAAAGTTTGATTTTGGTAGAATCTGGAGTGTTCAGGGGCTTTGGATTTGCGCCCTATCATTTCAACAACTTGGAACCGATTTTTTGGAATAAGTTTATAAAAATGCAAATGGAAACAAACGATGACAAAACAATAATAAATCAGGCTTTAACGAAAAAACCTGACTTGAAAATTATTGAAATTTAAATTTTATTTTTTGCTTTTCGTCAAATCTAATAACATCGGAGATGCTACTAAAAGCGATGAGTAGGTTCCTACAACAATCCCAACTAACAAAGCAAATACGAATCCTTTAATCGCTGCCCCACCCAATAAGAAAATCACAATTAAAACGACAATTGTGGTCATAGAGGTGTTGATAGTTCTTGAAAGCGTTGAATTTAGCGCTCCATTTACTTCGGTTGCTAAATCGGTATCTTTTTTCCAAGAAAGGTCTTCACGAATCCTATCAAATACAACCACCGTATCATTGATGGAGTACCCAATAACTGTAAGGATTGCAGCGATAAATGCTTGATCTACGTCCATGTTGAAAGGAAGGATTCCATTAAACAAAGAGAAAACACCTAATACAATTACCACATCATGGAACAAAGCAGCTATTGCACTGAATGAATATTGCCATTTACCGAAGCGCAATAAGATGTATGCGAAAATCATTACCAATGACAATCCAATTGCCAGTGAGGATGATGTAATTAATTCACCGGAAACAGTGGATGAAACACTTCTTTTTTCGACTATTTTATAATTCCCTAGTTTCGACTTACATTTATCCAATCCTTCGTTTAATTTAGCTAAAACTTTGGCCTCACCAGAATCTTCTGATAGTAAATAGTTAGTTGTTATTTCAATAAAGAAGTTGTTTGATTTCGTCTTAATGTCAACAGACGCTCCTCCGAATGAAGAAGTCAAGTTGGATTTAACAAATTCGATTTCATTAGCAACAGATTTATCAAATTTGATTCCGTAGGTTCTCCCTCCAGAAAATTCAACAGATGGTTTAAGTCCTTTCGTACCAACCAATATAAGTGATCCAACAACTAAAACTGTAGATACTAAGTAATAAATTTTTCTTTTACCTATAAAGTTGATTTTTAGGTTTTTAAATGCGTTTTTAGTCAATTTTGTATCAAACTCAATGGACATATTTTTACTCATCATCCATATGAAAATTAAACGAGAGATAACTAATGCCGCAAACACAGAAGTGAAAATACCAATGATTAATGTTGTTGCAAATGATTCTATCGGTCCAGAACCAAATATTTTCAAAACTATTGCAGTTAATAATGTGGTTACGTTCGCATCAATGATAGAAGACAATGCCATTTTGTATCCTGTATCAATTGCAGTGGCCTGATCCTTACCATTGGCTAATTCTTCTCGAATACGTTCGTATACAAGTACGTTCGCATCCACTGCCATACCGATTGTAAGTACGATACCTGCGATACCCGCCAACGTTAATACCGCGCCAAAACTCGCTAAACAACCAAAAATGAAGAATATGTTTGCTATCAATGCAATGTTTGCAACAAGACCAGACTTTCCATAATAGAAATACATGTACAAGAAAACTACGAAAAGGGCAATTCCGAAGGATATTAATCCAGCCCTTGTATTCTCTGCACCAATTGTTGGGCCTACTTTTGTTTGTTCTTTGATAACGCAAGGTGCTGGTAAAGCTCCTCCGTTAAGTAATCCAGCTAAATCTTTTGCTTCTTCCACTGTAAAGCTTCCAGAAATTTGTGTGCTTCCACCATTAATTGCTTGATTAACACGTGGTGCACTGTAAACAACATCGTCCATTGTAATTGCAATGAATTTATTTACGTTTTCAGCGGTCATTTTTGCCCACTTATCAGCACCTTCACTAGTCATTTGAAGATCAACAGTAATATCGCCATTTTGAGAATCGTAACCTGTACTTGCTTTTAAGATGTCTTTACCACCAACATCTGCTTTACCATTTTCGGGTACTTTACAAGCATACAAGCGATAACCCATTTCTTTGGATTTTTCGTCCATTTTCTCTGGTTCTGCAGACCACATGAATTTCAAATCATCGGGAAATAAGGAAAGTATATCGGCTCTTCTCAGTAATTCATCTGCTTTACTCTTATCCGCTACTTTAACTGAACCAACAGCAAAATCATTTGCATTACCTTTTATTAAATCACCTAATCCTTTTTGATTTGTAGATAAATTTGTTGCTTTTTCATCTTTCTTAGCTGATTTTTTTACTGTGTCTTTGGAGTCCTTTGTCGCTGTGGCATTACCGGAACCTGCTAACGTATCCTCTTCAATAACTTCGTCTTCACTATTCGTTGGGTCATATGCTTGTTTTGATAAAGCAACTGCTTGACTCCATTGGGAAGTGATGTCATTGAAAACATATGTTTCATAAAACTGAAGGTTGGCGGTTGATTGTAATTTAGCAGCTACTGTTGTTTCATCTTGAACTCCCGGAAGTTCAATATATAAACGGTTTTTAGATGGATCTTTTTGAATGTTTGGCTGAGCAACACCAAATTGATTAATCCTTTTATTCATGATTTGTTCAACTCCATCCATTGATGACGAAGCAATCTTTCTAAAATAATTTTCAACGTCAGAATCAGATGATTTTCCGGTTAATCCATCAATATCTGTTAGGTTAAATAATTTTACAGCTAAATCATTATTTTGCTTTTTGTTTTCATCTATAAATATATCGATGAAGTCTCCTCCGTTTTTATATCTATTGGAAGCTGCTTCAAAAACCTTTTTGAATTTAATATCTCTAGGGTTTCTTGCATAATTTTTTAGCAAATCTGGAATTGAAATTTCCAAAGTTACACTCATCCCTCCAACAAGGTCAAGTCCAAATGCCAAACTTCTTTTTTTAACCTCTTCGAAGGTAGAACCCAATACGGGATAAACAGATTTCTCTGATTTATCTTTTAATATTTGATTGATAAAAGCAGCTTTTGCTATTTCCTCCGCTTCGGGCTTAGAGAAGTCAACCTCTGTATTATTAGGCAACATAGCCTTGTTGCCGGTTTTAACTGCTTGAGCCTTGAGATCTATTACTTTCTGTTGGGCTTGCTTCTCAGCACGAGATTCTTCGTTACTTGCAACCCAGGTGAAAGAAAGTTGATAAATACAAACAGCAGTTAATAAGATAGTTATAAACCAAAAGAATCCTTTATTGCGCATGACAGAGTTATGTTAGTTTCAAATTAAGCCTGCAAATATAGAGTTTTGCATCGTGAAAATCAATAAAAAAAATTAATTATTCAAAATCGATGAGTTTATTTGGAAATACCATGAGCAAATTGAACCAATAATTCCGCAAATTCATCCCAGGAATTAAGAGTAGGTAATTCGGTTTCTGAAATTTCTGCTTCTGACCTAATCTGCGAAAAGGCAAGTTCTATCGCTTGTTGTATGCAGATTGATTCGGGTCTTTCAATGATTGTTCCCTTGTTGATCGAAAGATTTTCGGCAATTCCTCCTGTATTCGTTGCAATAATTGGCAGATTGTATGTGTGCGCAATGGATGCAACCCCACTTTGGGTGCCTGATCGATAAGGTAGAATCAAATAATCCGCTGCTGAAAAATAAATTGGAATAGAAGCGTCTGGAACAAACTCATTTCTGAAAAAGATACGTTTTGCATTAACATTTTTTTGTATTGCTTGAATCAATTGATCATCTTTTCCATAAATTTCGCCAGCAATTAGTAGTTGATATGAGTCATCAAGTGATCCAAAAGCATCAATTAATAAATCTAGCCCTTTGTAATGTCGAATAATTCCAAAGAAAAGTAAAGTTTTTTTTGATTCATTGATCTGTAAGTCTTTTCTGGCCTGTGGTTTATTAACTCGCGCTCCAAATTGGTCATAGGACGGATGCGGAAGTAAAATAACTTTTTCCTTTTCTACATAGTTAGTTATATCGTTATACACATGTTGAGACAGCGCTACAAAACCATCATAAGACTTCAAGAAATAAGCGTTAAATGCTTTGTCAAAAAAACGTTTTTCATGGGGAATGAAGTTGTGAACTATCGCAATTTTTTTTGTATTGGCATTGATTTTTCTTGCAACAAACCCCATCATTGGAGCAAAAAAAGTCATCCAGTAATTGGTGATAAAAATAGATGGTGTATCTCTATTTACATCACGAAATAATGCAAAATAACTAGGAAATGAAAAGGTGCTTACGATGCGTTTAATTGGGTTTTGAAAAACGGTGTTTTGATTGAAATCATACTGTGACTTTCCAGGAAACAACCAATTTGGGTATTGTTTTTTAAAAGTGTATGCTTGAACTGTATAGTTTTTTTCAAGTGACTTGGTAAGTCTAGAACTAAAGTGAGAAATGCCACCACGGAACGGAGGAAAGGCTGAAAAAATGGAGATTAGCTTCATTTATTGGATCCCGTACTGAATTGGTCTAAGAAATAATTCTTTACCAGTTGTTATTGAAAGTGTATCAAAATTCGAAATATTTAAATCTTTGTAATATTTATAAACCAATCCAATTCCTTTAGCATATACTTCTTGTTTTTTATAGAAACGAATTAAATTTCTATCAGATCCCTGATTAACAGTTGCCGTACTATCAAAAAACAACCCGTTAATAATTTTAGGTGAATGAATTTGTTCGTAAAAGCATTCCAATGAACTAGAACTATTGAAAACGTTGGCATTCCAATTAGTATAGGAATTAAAAGGGAACTTTAGCTTTATTATTCGTTCATTTTCTTCAATCAATTCAGCATTACTGTTGTCCTTAAATGCCATCCAAACATCTGAAATCAACCAATTGTCATTGGTTGAAAATCTTTTATAGCGAACATATTTTCGGTTGAGTCTTCCTAGATTATCATAAATAGTATCTTCAATTTGAACTCGTAAGAAATAATTTAATGTATCGTGTTGAATTGCTGAATTAGAATTATGAGTTATTTCAGTTGCTTCATATTCTATAAATCTTCCAGGTGTCAAATCATAATATTCGGTATGCAATTGATTTTGTGAATCGTCTATTTTTTTCGAACAAGCAATCAAGATAAAACTTGAAAGGAAAAGTGCAGAAAATGATTTTAATCGAATCGTCATAAAACAAATATAAGTAAATTAATTATTCGGATCAATTCCTTTTGATTTGCAATAGTTTAGGTGTTTTTCTAGATCTTTCCCTGCTAAAAGGCGTCCTTTGTAAAAATAAGCTGTCGCAATTTCTTTCTCCGTTTCATCATACCCGGAGCAATAACCATGTTTAATTCCATTTTTATAGCGAGTTAAACTACTTTTTTTTCCATTGCGATGATATTCAATGTAAAGTCCATTGAGTTTTCCATCAATATAAAAACAATACAATTTTTTTCTGCCATCCATAAATAATTCAGTGTAGTCACCGTCTAATTTTCCATTTTTGTAATTGGATTTGATGTAAGGAATTCTTCCTGTCGCATTTTCTAAACCAGAAATATAAAATGTGGTTCTTGGCCCATGAAGTTCATTGATTTGGAAATTACTAATTTCACTAACGAGCCCACCTTCAGTAAAAGTTACCCAGGTTGAGTCCTTCAATTGATTTCTGAAAATACCACCACTCATTAGCTGACCATTGGGATGAAAATAATTAGCCAACGACCTGCTGGTTGAAAGATTATGGTCAATTAGCGCTTTTTTACTTCCATTTTCATAATAAAATCGAAAAATTCCAGTAGGCTTATCATCTTTAAATGTTCCTTCATAGAGTAATCTTCCACTTTTATCATAGTATTTTTTCCAAGCACCTTGTTTTTTACCCTGTTTATCTACTTGATTTACCGCTTGACTAAATGAAATGGTTGAAAATAGGAAAGTTAGTAAAAGAAAAAAATAGCTCGTTTTCATATATTTAGTGTAATTAGTTAATTAAATCATTTAGTTCGGTTAGGTTACGGATTTCAAAATCGGCTTGAATTGTATTTTTCTCTTCAGATTTTAAAAGAATTGTTTTCATACCAAGGTTCTTGCCAAATTCTATATCGGAATCTGTGTCACCAACCATAATCGATTTGCTGAAATCAATATTCGAAAATTGATTTTGGGCCTCTAACCCCATTTTGATATTTGGTTTTCGACGAAAGGGAGTTTTGTTTTTTTCTTCAGTAGCAGCATATATACGAGTGATCTCACCTCCATTAGCATTGATTTCGTGGAGCATTTGATTGTGAATCTCTTCTAGTTCTTTAATCGTGATTAAATTTTTCGATACGCATTGCTGATTTGTGACAATAATTGTATGTGAAAAATAACGAGTTAGAAACTTTAATGCCTCCAAGGAGTGAGCTTTGAATACGAACTGTTCATAGTTTAATACATATCCATTCCATATTCGTTCATTGATTACACCGTCTCTATCTAAGAATAAAGACCAGGTAGGATCAATATTCCACTCTTGGATCATTTTATTTCTTTTTCTACCAAATAGTAATTCCTTGTGCTTGAGTTCCTTCCTATTAATTCAGCAATAAATCCGGCTAAGAAAAATTGAACTCCCATTACCATTGATATTAAAGCAAGAAAAAATTCTGTTCTTTCGGCTAGTAATTTTCCGGTCTTATGGATGAAAAGCTTGTCTATTCCTAGATAAAAAGCAAGCCCAAATCCAATGACAAACATTAATGTACCCAGGGCACCAAAAAAATGCATTGGTTTTTTACCAAATTTCCCCATAAAGGCAACCGTCATTAAATCAAGCGGGCCATTGAGAAAGCGATTTAGACCAAATTTTGTTACACCAAATTTGCGGGCTTGGTGTTGTACGACTTTTTCACCAATTTTATGAAACCCTGCATATTTTGCAAGAGCGGGAATGTACCGATGCATATCGCCGTACAATTCAATACTTTTAACTACGGACAATTTATAGGCTTTTAATCCACAATTGAAATCGTGTAAATAAATACCAGTTATTCGTCTTGCTGCCCAATTGTATAATTTGGTAGGGATTGTTTTTGTTAATGGGTCGTGTCTTTTTTTCTTCCAGCCAGAAACAACATCAAAGTCATCTTGGTTAATCATTCTTACTAACTCTGGAATTTCGTCTGGTGAATCCTGTAAATCTGCATCCATTGTTATGACAACATCACCTTGAGCCCTTTCAAATCCAACTTGAAGTGCCGGCGATTTACCATAATTTCGTTGAAACTTGATTCCTTTAACACACGGGTCGTTGGCGGCTAAATTTTCGATAACAGACCAAGATTTATCCTTGCTACCATCGTCAATAAAAATAATTTCACAAGTCATTTGATTGCTATCTACAACCTTTTTAATCCAATGATATAATTCAGTCAGGGATTCGTCTTCGTTGAATAATGGTATTACCAAGGATAAATTATAGGACATATTAGCGTTTTGTGAAACCAAAGTTAAACTGTTTTAAGGAATGACGATTATACATTTTTGAGTTTCTTCCACAATTAATATTTCATAACCTTAAGGATTTGATTTCCTATTGCCATTACATAAAGTCCTTTTGGAAGGGTGGATATATCCAATTGATTATTTTTTTCACTGAGGTAACTATCGAACAACAAGGTTCCTTCTGCTGTAAATAATTGGAAATTTACTTCTTCAATAATTCCATCTATTATAAAATAATCACTACTTGGATTTGGATAAATTCTATACGATTTCGATTCAATTTCAGGTAATTCATTTGTGCTAAAATCGGTTACACTAAAATGGTCAAATGCAGCTTCCGTTACATTATTATTAGGAGTAAAATCTGAAATATATACAGATACTTGCATGGTCGAATTAATCGGAATTAATCCTGAAATTGGAATACTTTTGTATAAATAGGACATCAGTTCATCTTGAGGACCTCCAATTTGATCAATAACAACTTGGTCTGTGCCATTTGAAAGAATTATTTTCAGTGTGTCATCAACAAAACCGGGCCCATAAAAACAATAAAATGCATTGGCAAAGTTTATGTGTGGATTACTTAATCCCGTTAAATCCATTGGGGGAGAAGTAAGTTTTGTATAACCATTATGAACATCATCATGAGTGGGATTTAAGTTTGGGTCGTTTCCAGTAACATAACCGATTTTCCCACAATCATATGGCGCATCTTCACCAATCATCGTATTATTTGTAGGATTTGGAATTCCCCGTTCCCATTTTCCTGTTTCAGCATCACCGGACTCTAGCCATCCAAAATCAAATTCAAAATCATCAAAATATCCTTTGTCTAATTCAACGGTTAACGAAATTGTGTTTTCCGTTATCAAAGAATCAAAGCAAGAGGTAATAAAACCCCATTTTCCCACCATTATCTGATAGGATTGTCCATCTTGATAATACAAAGTTAAAGCTTCTTGACCAAGTGCGTTTGTTGTGCCAAGGTGTTCAATTTCTGGATGAATTAATTTAATCTGAGCGTTTGGAATAGGTATCAATGTGCCAGATTCAACTACTTGTATATTCAGGTTATAGGGAGGAATGGGGATTAATTGAGTTTGTAGATTAACTATAGTTCCTTGAAATAAATCAATTATTTCTGTTTTTGGATAATACCCAACTTTGTTGAATGTTACGGAATACATTCCCGTTCCTAAGATTCCTGTGGCATAAAATCCATTGATCGTCGTGTTTTCAATTTGATCGTTTCCAACTAGTTGAACTTTTACATTGCCTAAGGGTAAATTGGTGTTAATGTCCGTTACAAGACCTTCCAAATACGAAGCTTTTTCATAAATTGGACCTAAAATAAAAAGCCCTTTTGTAATATCAGCAGCAAGAATTGTCCCAGAAGGTAAAAAAGGATAAACACCCCAGCAACCATCAAATCCGATGGTTTGACCGGGATAGGTGTCATATTGTCCTACCTTGATAATATTATTTGGATGAGTAATATCATGTATCACAATTCCATCCGAATAATAACTCGTGATTAAATAATCTCCCATGACATGCGTATTATGTGGGATAACTCCGGCTCCAGGAGAGTGTTGTGTTCGATCGACCTCAATCATATTGGAAGGATTTGAAATGTCGTAAACAGTAATAAATGAGCCTGAAACTTCATCAGTTGTAAAAACAAATTGTCCATTAGTTGAAGGCCAAATATTGTGCGTGAAGCTACTCGGTGTGGTCTGTGTCCCTAATAAAATTGGATTTGCCTTTGACGTTACATCAATTAAACTATAAAACCCATCGTAAATGTGTCCCGCATACAAGGTGTCATTGCGAACAAATCCATCATGAATATACCAAGTATCAAATTCACCCACTTCAATTGGATTCATGGGGTTTGTGTGAACGTCCAAAATGATTGTTCCACCATTTCCGCGATTAGCTCCAAAAATATAAGCAAATCCATTTTCATCAACAAAGCAGGTATGAGCAGATTGCCAGCTAGATCCAATTGGTCCAGTATATAATGTTGAGTTTAGATTTGTAGACTGAGGAAGAGGAGTTAAATCAATGATTTGTAAACCGTCCTCAGCTTCTGTTGTAACATAGGCGTAATTACCATAAACACAGGGGTCGCGCCAAATAGATTCAGATCCAGGAAGCCAATAAACTTCCACTGGATTATTAGGATTTGTAACGTTTACGATGGATGTCCCTTTTGAAGTGCCAACAATTGCGTATTCATTCCCTAGTTCATCCACATAACCCCAAACATCATTTAGGTTGGCACCATGGAGTTGTTGATAATCAATGTGTGACAATGAGTCTACGTTCAATTGTGCGTTACAGGTGCATAGTAACAAGGTGAAAACGAATAATAAATAGGTTGTTTTCATGATAAAGTCTATTTATAAAATTAGAAATGCAGCAATTATGAATATGAAGATAATCACTAAATATTGCCATACATCAGGGAAATATTTTTGTATGAGGCCAAATAGTTTCATTGTATAAAGTTAGTAAAAAGTACTTAATGCAAAATAAATATGCTTTATTACTTTTGAGGCCAGAAATATGTGAAATAGCTTTGAATAAAAATATTTCTAATTATCTTTGCATTCAAGTTCATTAACATATACTTATGAAGAAAGGTGGAGGGATAGGCCCTATGAAACCTTGGCAACCTAGCTAATAAATGAAAAGGTGCCAATTCCTTTCCCATTGATTTGGGAAGAGATAAGTTGACAGTTCGCTGTTTCCTCTTGCTTCTAAGTGCAAAATTTTTAAAATGAAAACTGCTATAGAACAAGCATTACAAGAACGTATTTTAATTTTAGATGGTGCCATGGGTACCATGATTCAACGCCATAAATTGGAGGAATTCGATTTTCGGGAGGGTGCTTTTGAAAATCATCCGAAGTCTTTAAAAGGGAATAACGATTTGCTTTCCATAACTCGACCAGAAATCATCAAAGATATTCATCGTCAGTATTTTAAAGCTGGAGCAGATATTGTTGAAACAAATACTTTTTCAGGGACATGGATTGCTCAAGCAGATTATGGTCTGGAAGATGCCGTTTATAAAATTAATTTTGAAAGCGCTA